>NZ_DAMBTF010000012.1:0-97727 GCF_032054185.1 Proteiniclasticum sp. | reverse complement strand
CCGAACGGCATGTACGGTGGTGTGAGAGGGGGAAGAAATTTCTCCCTACTCGATTAGGAGGATTCATGATAAAATTAGCACTTTTTGATGTAGATTACACCCTGACCCGAAAAGAGACACTCATTGCGTTCTATACCTACCTGACTAAAAAGCGACCAGCTCTGCTTGTTCATCTGCCCAGAGCCCTTCTGAGCGGGATACTGTTCAAAGCGGGAATCAGAAAGGAAAAAGAAACGAAAGAGATGTTTTTGTCCTTTTTAAGAGATCTTCCTCTAGACACTCTGGATAAGCTCGCTGATGATTTTCTGGAAAATGAACTGAAGTATATTCTCTATGAAGATGGTATCGAAAAAATCAGAGAGCTGAAAGATAAAGGCTACGTCATTGTACTGACATCCGCATCACCGGAATTCTATATTTCAAAACTGAAGGATATTTTCGGGGCGGACTATGTTATGGGTACACGCTTTATGGAAAAAGATGGAATTTTCACCGGAAAGATGCTTGGAGAGAACAATAAAGGCGAGGAAAAAGTCATCAGATTAAAAGATGCGATTAAAAACATGGAAATCAATTTTCATGAATCCTATATGTTTTCTGACTCGATGAGTGATGAGCCTCTCCTTAAACTTGTGGGTAAGCCTTATCTCATCAATTATAAAAAGAAGAATCCGAAGTACCCTGTACTTTACTGGAGGTAATCGTGGATAAATTAACCGGAAAATATTTTATGAAAAATGGGATGCTTTTTGAAGCTGAAGATTTCAATTATAAGTTAAATGCCAGAAATGTGTATGAAGTGATCAGAATAATCGAGGGTATTCCCCTGTTTCTTGAAGAACATCTGGAACGAATGACAGATTCTCTGCACCTGCTTAAAATGGAAATGTCAAAATCTCAGGAGGAAATCAGAAACCTGATTCAGCTGATGGTGAAAAAGAACAGAATCAAGACCGGAAACCTCAAAATACTGATCAACGATGGTCATGTACCGGAGATTTTCATCTATTTCATTCCTCATTTTTATCCTGATAAGACATACTATAAGAATGGAATAAAAACAATGACTCTTGACCTTGAAAGAAAGAATCCGAATGCAAAAGTCATTGATGCCACATACAAAGAAAGGGTGACAAGATTTATCGATGAGAACAGGATTTATGAAGCGCTGATCGTCAATCGTGAAGGAGAAATCACAGAAGGTTCCAAGTCTAATGTTTTCTTTATCATCGAAAATTCACTTTACACTCCCCCACTGAAAGATGTTTTAGGCGGAGTGACAAGGAAAAGAGTGCTATCTATCGCAAAAGAACTTGGTGTGACGGTTTATGAAACTTCTGTAAGACTTGAGAATCTGAAAACAGTTGATGCAGCGTTCATCAGTGGAACGTCCCCAAAAATTCTACCCATTTCAGCAATCGATCAGTACACCTATGAATCATCCAGGCACCCTCTGGTCCTCATGCTGACAGCTGCCTATGACCAGAAAATCACGACCTATATAGAAACAAACCAGCCTGTTTAGTCTGTGACCGTCAGAAGAGTTACTCATTCACATATTTATGTAATTATATGTAGCACGAAACACATTCTATCGCCTTTCCAGTACTCTATATGCTTTTGAGATAATTTGAGTATAGTTAATAATTTCCAAGAAAATATAGATCGGAAAAATAATAAAAACGACGGTATGATTACCGTCGTTTTTCAGTTCTATTCTTCAATCAGAGGTTCATGTTCCATAACATCAACATCAATCATGTCATCCTCTATAAATTCCCCATATTCATTCACGAATGAATCTATTTCATCTTTATGATCGGTTACTACCTTATAAATCAAGGCACCTGCCGCCATGGATAAGGCTGACACAGTCAAAAGTTTACAGAGTTTCATATAAATTCCTCCTATTTTCTGTTTTTTTATTCCACTATATTATAGCACAGCTATGGTTTGACTTGAAGTAAATATCCCATATTTATGCAACTGCCTCATGTTATTAATTTTTCCTTAAAATATGTATTTTCTGCCTTTTCTTTAAATGTACTTTAAAAGTAAATGCTATTATATGTTTTGTGAGGTGAAAGAGATGCATAAAATACTCATATTGGGACTGAATCATAATAACATTATGGATGAGGTTGCATCAGCAGAAGCTAACTTTCAGGTTATGTTTTCTGACTCATTAGAAGATAGCATAAAATTCTTAAAAGAAAACCTTAAGACCATAATTATCTATGATGAATTTTTCAGATCCCATAGACAAGAAATCAGTCATCATTTTAGCAGAATGAAAAACATAAATACATTTATTTTCATCGACAGTCTTACAGATCGTCATCTGAATCAAATTGAAGAATTGGAGTTTAAAGCATTTACTATGAAAACGCATATCATAACAAAAGAATTTCTGGAAAACCTGTCCCTATTCTCCGAAGAGCTGGATAGCGCATATCAGTATAAAGACCTGACCATCGACTATAAGAAGAAGCATGTCCGCATCGGTTCAAGAATCCTTAGTCTTACACCCATGGAATACGATCTTCTGGTCTATCTTAAACTTCATTCCTGTATGACACTGTCAAGAGACGAGCTCATTCAGGCAGTATGGGGGTATAGTTTCTTAGGGGACTCCCGAACTATTGATACACACATTAAGTCACTGCGCAGAAAACTGGGTGATTTCAGATGCCTCGTAAGAACAGTATGGGGAAAAGGATACCAGTTTCAGGAATGTTAAACCGTTCTTCCTAATACCTTGATAATAGGGATATGCAGCATCAGTCTGCATATCCCTATACTTTTTGATTATTTCTTTCTTATTCCGTAATGCTTGTAAAAAACAACTTTGAGATCAATGTAATCCACATCAACCCCTCTTGATGCCAGATCATCTTTAACAGGTCTTAGTTTACCAGTTCCTAACCGTTTTACCGATTCAAGAATCTCATGCTCAAGATGACTCTTATAAAGCTGTTGAAGATCAATATCTCTGCCCTTTTCATGATCCCTGATGAGCCGATCTACTACCGTGCCCGGAACGATACCCAGTATTTCCGCAATCTCTTCCACACTTCTGCCTTCCTTATGGAACGTGAATGCATCCAGCTGATCCGCCATAAACTCCGGATCATTCTGAATCTTTTTTTTCAGCTGATCCATTTTACCGGTTGTCTGTGCATATGCCTGAATCTCTTTAATAAAGAAATCCCCATACTTTATAGCCTTCGTTTTTCCTACCCCTCTGATTTCAATAAATTCGTTGCGGTTAAGAGGAAGACGTCTGGCGATGTCTCTAAGTGTTTCGTCATGAAAGATAATATAAGGTGCAATGTTCTCCGCTCGCGAGAGCTCACGTCTCACCTTTTTAAGCCTCAGCAGAAGCTCCTCCTGATAGTCTTCCTTTTCCTCCCCTACATCTCTTGGGACAATCAGTTCGATCTGGTTTGCAAGCAGAAGTCTTCCTTTTTCAGTAACGGTGTAAAACTCCGGTGTACCGATTAGAAATTCTTCTTTTTCCAGCATACCGATCAGTCTGTCCAGATAGTATTTTCTGTGGTTTCGCATTGAGCCAAACAGCGGAAGTCTAGTGCATCCTCTTCTGATCATTTCCCGGGAGTCCGTTCCAAGCAGGAAATCATACAGCATGAATTTCTCGCTGTGATCACCAAGAATCCTTACACTCGTTATGATTTTCTTGCCGAGGACTGAAAGGTTCATATGACCTTCTTCTATACAGTTGCTGCAGTTACCGCAGTTTGCAAGAGGATTCTCTGTTTCATCTCCCTCAAAATAGTTCAGGATATAATTCCTCAGACAGCTCTTTGTTCTGCCGTATCTGTTCATGATGATCAGTTTTTCCTTCTCAATCCGATATCTTTCATCACTGAGATCCGAGATAAGCAGCAGACGATTCTGCCTTACCAGATCCTGAGGTCGATATATGAGGATACTTTCGCTGTAGCTCTGATCACGTCCGGCTCTTCCAGCTTCCTGATAGTATGATTCGATATTCTTGGGAATCCCCAGATGAAGAACATATCTCACATTGGATTTGTCAATGCCCATACCAAAGGCATTGGTGGCTACAACGATACTGATTCGATCAAATGCGAAGTCATCCTGTACACTTCTTCTCTTCTCATCCTCCAGTCCACCATGGTAAAGTCCAGCTCGATATCCTTCCTTTGTCAGAAGCACATGAACCTTTTCCGCTTCTTTCTTCCGCTGACAATATATAATTCCCTGCTGACCTTTTCTCTTCAAAACCTGATGAAGCAGCTCCTCGATCTCATCTTTGGGCTCAGTAACACCGAAATAGATATTTTCACGGTTGAGATTCCCGGTCAGGCAGAATGCATCCTCCAGATGCAGCAGTTTAAGGATGTCTTTTTTTACAGCATCTGTAGCCGTCGCTGTAAAAGCGGAAATGATCGGACGCTTTTCAAGCGTCAGGATAAAATCATAGATGGTCAGATATGAAGGTCTGAAATCATGACCCCATACGCTGATGCAGTGAGCTTCATCCACTGCCACCTGTACAAGACCGATATCCCTCAAAAGATCTGTAAACCGCTTAAGTTTAAGCGATTCAGGCGAAACATAGATGAGCTTGTATTTACCTCTGCGGATGTTTCTTTTCCGTTCATTGGACTCTTCAAGAGACAAAGATGAATTGATATAGGTTGCGGGGATTCCTCTTGTCTTCAACGCATCAACCTGGTCTTTCATCAGGGAGATCAGCGGGGAAATCACAAGCGTCGGTCCTTTCATCATCATTGCAGGCACCTGATAACACAGCGATTTTCCATAGCCTGTAGGCAGAATCCCCAGAACATCTTTGCCGCTGAGGATCTCTTTGATGATCGCTATCTGCTCCTTTTTGAAGGAATTGAGACCGAAATATTTTTTCAGCATCTGATTTGGTTCCAACTTCTCTCATCCCTTCCTTCTGCATTTCATAATAATCATTATAACAAAAGCTGTGCGTTTCCACACAGCTTCTTTCTATTTCAGAAACTTTCTGATGAAATTTTCCTTAAGCGGAGTGATTGATGGCTCATTGAACCTGATGTTCAGCAGACTTGAAGATTTCAGCACTGATTTTTCATGAGTGAACGTATCAAATGAATATCTGCCGTGATAGCTGCCCATCCCTGAATTACCCACTCCGCCGAACGGCAGATAAGGTGAGGTGATATGGAACAGTACATCGTTCACGCATCCTCCTCCGAAGGAAACCCGATTCAGGATATTCTCAGCAAGGTTTCTGTCCTCCGTGAAGATATAGAATCCTAAAGGTTTTCCAAGGGGCCTGATCTCTTCAAGCGCCTTGTTGATATCGCTGTAGACTATTATGGGCAGTACAGGTCCGAAAAGTTCTTCTTCCATGGATCTCAGATTCATATCATCTTTAAAAAGAAGTGTCGGAGAGAGGTAATTCTCCCTGCTGTCGGAGTGTCCGCCATGAATGATATGTTCCTTGTCCTCGTCAAGGATGTCTGTCAGCCTTTTAAATGATTTCCTGCTGATGATTCGGGAGTAGTCTTTTGAGGCTTTAGGGTTTTCTGTGTAGAATTTTCTGAGGTACCCTTTTAATTCTCCTATAAACTCTTCCACCACATCCTCATGGGCGAGGATGTAATCAGGCGCGATGCAGGTCTGACCGGCATTGAGGAACTTTCCATAGGCGATTTTTCTTGCCGCATTAGAGATGTTTGCTCTTTTGGCCACGATTGCCGGGCTTTTCCCGCCCAGTTCAAGTGTTACAGGAACAAGATTCTTTGATGCATTCTCCATAATGATCCTGCCGGTGGATACACTTCCCGTAAAGAATATATAATCGAAAGCTGATGTGGTAAGACTTGTCACGGTATCTTTTCCACCTTTAACAACACTGACCATTTCTTCAGGAAATGCTTCCTTTATGATTGTTCCAATGATATCCTCTGTGAAAATCGCCTGTTCAGAAGGTTTGACTACAGCGACATTCCCAGCTGCCAGAGCTCCGATCAGCGGCTCCATAAGAAGCAGGAACGGATAATTGAATGGTGCGATTATGAGCACAGTTCCATAAGGTTCCTTATAAAGATACCCTTGAGAAAACGCGCTTGCGATATGTCTTTTTACAGTTTTTCTTCTTGAAAAACGGTCCAAATTGCTGATGAAGTAGTCGATATTCTGGTAGACCATACCGATATCGGTAATATAAGCTTCCACGGGTGATTTCCCCAGATCCTTATATAAGGCGCTCTCAATTTCTTTCTCATATTTTTTGATGATTTTTTTCAGCCTTTTCAGCATCACTTTTCTGAAATCTGTATTTCTTGTCTTACCGGTATGATAAAATGCATTCATTTTCTTAAGCAGACTTTCAGCCTCCTGCTTATTGATATCTTTATCACTGAGCCTTTCTTCCGTCATCATTTTCTGTTCCTTTCCCTGATTCTTTTTGCCACCGCTTTTCCGGCTGCCACATTTATGGAGTCCCATACGCTGTTTAACGGTGGAATATATCCGAAGTCCATATAGGCCAGATCATCTACGGTAAGCCCCGCGTAAACTGCAGTGACGAGCCCCTGAATTCTGAGCGCACTTCCTTCACGACCGAAGATCTGTGCGCCGATGAGTTTTCCCTCTTCTTTCAGATAGGTCAGTTTGATGAAATGCTCTGATCCGCCCGGATAATATCCTGACTTGTTCCGGGTTCTCACCATAACACTATCATAGTCGAATCCCAAAGAGGCAGCCACACGGTCAGTAACGCCCGTCATAGCCATTTCAAATTCAAAGGTCCTCATCATCGCACTGGCTTGAACCCCCTTAAAGGGAGGCTCCTTACCTGCCATAGCAAGACCGATGAGCTTTCCTATTTTATTTGCATTGGTTCCTAACGGCAGATAGGTGTTTCTTTTTTCGACGTGGTTATAGATCAGCGTGCAGTCTCCACCAGCATAGACATCTTCGATACTTGTTCTGCCATAAAGATCGATGATGATCGCACCTCTTTCCATTTTAAGGCCTTTATTCAGGAGAAAATCTGTATTGGGCTTTAGACCGATTGTTTCAATGACCATATCTGCAGGATATTCCGCTTTGTCTGTCATAACTTTTGCCACGTAGCCTTTTTCGTTCACATCGGCAGACCTGACCTCTTCACTGGTGTTGATCCTGTGACCTTCACCCTTCAGTTCCTTGATGATAAGATCGGAAAACTCCTGATCATAGATGTTCATGATACTAGGCAGATATTCAATGACCTGCGTATCCACGCCCATCAGTGTAAGAGATTCCAGAAGTTCCAGACCTTTATTACCGCCCCCCAGAATTATCGCATTCTTCGGCGTATGGTGTTCCACATATTCCTTGATGGCATTGGCATCTTTTAAAGTGTTTAGAGGAAAGACCCCCTTCATGCCCTGGAATACATCCAGACGGTTGCTTTTCGCTCCTGTTGCAATGACAAGCTTATCATAGGAAAGATCATACTCGTTGCTGTTGGAAAGGCTCCTGACCTTCACCGTTTTTGCTGAAAAATCCACATCAACTGCTTCACTCAGTGTTCTTAGATCCAACCCGTCACCCAGCACTTCCTCTTTATCCTTGGCGATGAGCTTATGCTCATCCTCAATCAGACCTTCTATATAATAAGGAAAGGCACACGCACCATAAGAAATGTCCGTGCCTTTTTCAAGGATGGTAATATCCGCACCGGGTATATTTTTTCTGATACTGTATGCAGCAGTCAGTCCGGCTGCAACTGCTCCGATGATTACGATTTTCATGAGTGGTCACCTCTTTTTTCTCTTTCTCTCTATTTTACCATAGGCTATCCCTCTATATTCAGATATTTATATTGTTCAAACATCCTTCATTTTTGCCTGACGTCACACAACAGCGACTGATGGTGCTATTTACTTTTTTCTGAATCATGATAAAATTGATTTAGTCAGTATTCCCACGGAAACTGAACTTAATTCAAACCCTTAAAAGGTTCCGAATTATATCCCAAAAAGGAATAAGAACGGAGGAAAATTTATGCAGAAACAAAAGGAAAGGGTCACCATCAAGCCAAGACAAATGGCTGTGGTAGGTCTGCTGTCAGGTATTTCAATTCTATTGTCGCTCACTCCACTGGGATTTATTCCCATACTGCCCATCAATCCGACCATCATGCATGTCCCGGTAATCATCGGTGCAATTATTGACGGACCACTTACAGGAGGTCTGATCGGCGGGATTTTTGGACTTTCAAGTATGATCCGTGCTTTCATGGCGCCTACACCAACGAACTTCATCTTCTGGAATCCGCTTATTTCAGTTGGCGTAAGAATTCTGATCGGTATCGTCACGGGTTATATCTACAGAGCATTGAAAAACAGAAACAGCGGTGTTGCCGTTTCGGCAGTCATAGGATCTCTGACCAATACCATTGGTGTCCTTGGGCTTGCTTATATATTCTATCTTTCAAGATACGCCGCAGCACTCGGTATTTCCGAAGCTGCAGCTACGACCTTCATCTTGACTGTTGTAGGAACCAACGGTATCCCCGAAGCCATTATATCCGCACTGATTGCAGTGCCTGTGGTGGCAGCATACCGGAAAATCAAGAAATAGATAACATCTGAATAACAGATAAAGGAGATGGTAACCCATCTCCTTTACTTTATGCTTTTTCAGTATATTTAGTTTTAGAGTCTTTTGTAGTCGTTGTGTTCGTCAAGCACTTCTTTATCACTGTAAAGATAATCCTCGTCCAGTACAAGACTTGGATCACTCTCAATAGGATCATCATCTTCTGTCAGGAAAAGAACAGAATGTTCGAGACTCAGATCTTTAAAGAACAGTATGCCCTGTCTCTTGCCTTTATTTTTCTTTACAAAAAGTTTTCCGGTGTAGGTTTCTCCTGGTTTCAGTGTTACTCTACCCAGCGTGGTTCCTTCTTCGTGCTTAGCCAGGAGATGTACAGAACGTTTAGGGATATCAAACAGCTGAAGCTGCATCGGATTGAATGAACATTCTTCCGCCCCTCTGTTATGCAGGGTCACCTTGTATTCAATCAGTTCCATTTCTCCTTCAGGCTTATCTGACCTGATCTTCGCCTTAGCATTTTCGGCCATATGTTTTACTTTGTCTTTGATACCTTCGCCATTTTCCTTGACCTCTTCAATCATTTCTTCAGCGCCGAATGGCTCATCGACGATATTGTCTTTGTCGGTAGGCTCGAATTCATCTTCCCCATCGAAAGCCATATCATTCTTCAGGTACCCTTCCTTATCGTCAGGGACATCTTCTGGAGATGGTTCAGGTGCATCGTAGGAAGTGGAGGCAACTTTGTTTTTCAGTTCCTCAAATTTTTTCTTCGCATCCTGCGATTTCTCATGGTGCTCTTCTTTCATTTCTTCCGCTGTATACTCAACGTTCTTTTTAATGCCTTCATACTGATCCTCTACTTCATTTTTGAGATCAGCAGATTTATTTCTGACGTTGGGTACGATGTCTTCTTCCACTTTTGTTTTTACGTTTCCGATCTTTTCTCCTGCGATATCCTTGATTTCCACATATTTGTCTTTAGCTTCCATGGAGCCGAGTTTCGTCTGAAGTTTTCCTTCTTCAAACTTTGTGCGGATCTTTTCTCTTACGCCTTCTGTCTTGTCCATAACCATTTTCTTGAGGTCAAGCTCCGCTACAGGCTTTCCGTCATCATCAGGATTGAAGGTATGCTCTTCGCTTGGACTGGAAATGTTGATGACCAGATCATCGATTACAGCATTGGTTCCGGTCTTATAGACTTTCTTTGGTGTGACCTTCATTGGTTCCTGGAATCCGTCAGTCTCTGAATCGATCTGCGACAGATCCAGTTCTGCCCATCTTGTCAGTTTTTCGGAATACTCAGTTCTCAGATTTTCATTCTTTGCCTTGTTCTTCTTGTATAGAGTATAGGCTGCGGCTGCGGCTGCGGCCAGTGCTACACCTGCCACCACTTTTCCTGAACTCTTCCTGCCGTTTTTTCGATCAATCACTCTACTCACTTCTTTCCTGCTATTTTGAGTAAAATCGGCTACATCATCTCTTACATCATCTTTGCGGTCCAAAAAGTTATGCGCGCTTTTTGCACCCTTATCTTTCAGGTCTGCCAGTGAATCTTTCAGATCGGAGGTAGCATCTTTTACTTTTGGGATCATATCTTTGGCCAATTCCTCGCCTTTTTTCATGAGCTTTTCACTTTTTTTAACCATTTTATCCATTTCAAATTTCATACGATATTCCTCCTGTTTATTCTTTTCATTGTCTTGAGAACATTATACATTCAATACTTTAAATATTCAGTAATCGTATGAATTGTTAATACACTTTTTACACCACGGTCACGGTTATAATCGTATATACTTACATTTGTTTTTATATTCAATAAATAAACAGGATTTACAACGTTATTCTAATCAAATATCACTTTAATTGATTGCATCTGATCAGTTTTGTTAATACACTATTCTCATTTATTCTATATCTCCCTGATTATCATTTTTCGGTTTATCCTATATAATTAGGTTATAAGCATTGGAGGTGTTTTATGGAATATTTATTTTATATCCTCCTGGGTATAGTCATCTTAGCTCTGCTGTATCTGGTTGCCATCACTCTTCGTTATGTCAACCGCATAATATACCCCAAAACTAAGACTTATGACGCTGCCAGGGATAGGGTGATCAATCAGGGTTATTTTCCGGAAGAATATATCGACGGTCTTTCTTATGAGCCCCTGAATCTCAAATCCCCCTATGGATACATGATTAAGGGAAGGATTTATCCCAATGAATCCGATCGATTCATCATCATCGTTCACGGTATCACCATGAATATCTACGGGGCATTGAAGTATCTTCCTTTTTTCTACAGAAAAGGATTCAATGTGGTGGTTTTCGATCTCCGAAATCATGGTGAAACCGGCGGAGATACGACCACATATGGTCATTTCGAAAAATGGGACCTCGCTACTGTGACCGATCATCTTTATAAAGTATATGGGAATGAGATCAGCGTCGGCCTTCATGGAGAATCCATGGGCGGTACGATATCCATGCTCAATATGGCTATGGATAAGCGGATCAGGTATGGTATCATTGACTGCGCTTTCTCTGATCTGCCTGAACTTCTCCTGCTGAAACTCCAGCAGGACAGCGGACTGAAAAGCAAAAAACTGATTGCCTTTGTGAACCTGTTCATTAAAATCCGAGCAGGGTTTTCCATTGAAGATGTCTCTCCGCTCAAGGAACTGCCCACGATTCAGCAGCCGATTCTTTTCATACACGGAGACCATGATACTTATGTTCCCCTTAGCATGACCAGAGCCATGTATGCTTTTAAAATGGACAGGAAATATATGTATATCGCTGAAGGCGCAGAACATGCTACTTCCATGGCCGTAAATCCAGAAAGATATAATAAGGAGATTACAGCCTTTCTGAATGTCGTCTATCCTGATGCACATTTTAGCGAAGAGCAGTAACAAACACATTAGATTACAGCAGGTTGAGATGATTTTCTCAGCCTGTTTTCTTTGCTGCAAATATTTTTTTCTCATGAGCCTGATGGGTATTCTCTGATTTCTGGTCTATTTCGAAAAGCAGGCACTCATTTGAGGTCTTCACTTAGAACTTATGTTCTGTTATAATTATCCCATAAAGAATATACGTTCTGAAATCATATTGGAATAGGTGATCAAATAATGGAAAAAATTGTTTTTCATGTAGATGTAAACTCTGCCTACCTTTCCTGGAATGCTGTATGGGATCTTCAGCATGGAAAATCACTGGATCTTCGTACAGTCCCCTCCATCGTAGGAGGAGATCCTGAAAGCAGGCATGGTATTGTTCTGGCCAAGTCTATCCCCAGTAAAAAATACGGTATAAAAACAGGAGAAACACTCTTCTCAGCACTGATGAAGTGTCCTGAGCTGAAGATCGTTCCGCCTCGATACAGTATGTACTTAAAGGCAAGTGATGCCATGGTGGAGATCCTTAGGGAGTACTCTCCTCTTATTGAGCGCTACTCCATCGATGAATGTTTTCTCGATATGAGTCATATACAGAGGAAAGATGCAGTAAAAGTGGCAAATGAATTAAAGGACCGGATTCATGAAGAACTCGGTTTTACTGTAAATATAGGCATTTCAACAGGAAAACTTCTGGCAAAAATGGCTTCTGATTTCAAAAAACCCAATCGTGTCCATACTCTGTATCGTGAAGAAATCGAAAAGAAGATGTGGCCTCTGCCCGTGGAGGATATGTTCATGGTAGGCCCCCGCACAGCAGAAAAACTTCATAAGATGAACATCAACACCATCGGTGAACTGGCCAGAGCAAACCCTCAGTTTCTCCACGCAAGATTCAAGAAACATGGCTACATGATTTCCTGCTATGCCAGAGGTATAGAATCTTCTACCGTCAAGAACGAAGGTACCATAGAAATGAAAGGTATGGGTAATTCTACAACTCTCCCTTTTGATTTTACTGACAGAATCTCCTGCCATAACGTTATGCTTTCCATTGGAGAGACTCTGGTTCCACGCCTGAGAGACTCAAGAAAACTGGTGAAGACGGTAGGGATCCATATCCGTTACAGCGATTTTTCTTCCTTCTCCATACAGAGGACGCTGAATTTTCCTTCAGATTCCACAAGTCTGCTCATGGCTACGGCATGCTCTCTATTTGATGAGATCTGGAACGAAGAGCCGGTGAGACATCTGGGGATATCCTTTTCTCAGCTGAAAGAAAAGGATATCGAACAGCTTTCTCTCTTTAAGGATGGTTCGGCAGAGAAAATGAAACGCATGGATCAGGTCATTGATATGGTGAGGAAAAACTTCGGGGATGATTCTCTGATACGGGCGACATTCATCAACTCACCTGTAAAGGCTTTTTCAGGTGGCGTAGTGGAAAAGGATTATATATTCATGAATAGTCACTTGTAAAGGAGGAGAAAGTCGTGAAGGTAATGGCAAAACCTATAGAAATGATTGCATGGTTTGACTTTAAGGGACTGATCCATCCTATACGATTCAGACTCATCGATGAAGACGGTAAATATAAAACCATATCCGTCAAAAGTATCCAGGCTCGTAAAAAGGAAAAGCTGGCAGGCAACCTTATGCAGGTATTTTTATGCAGAGGAATCGTGAATGACAAAGAAGTTCTCTTTGAACTGAAATATGAAAAAGACACCGATCAATGGACACTCTTTAAAATGTAAAAGGAACCCGAGGGTTCCTTTTGTGCTTATTATTCAATTGGAATATAGCCTAAAACCTCACTTGTTTTGCTGTCACAGATCATGACGGCAAAATCATGACCGGAGGTATCTCCTATGGTGATCACCCAATCAGAGGTGTCCAGTGAAGATTCTTTCAGCTTCAGATCCTCATTCCAGATAAATTTCAGATCTCCACTTGTTACCGTGCTGATCTCTATTTCGCGTTTATCGATCCGATCTTTTGCGGAGAAGGCTGATTCTGAAATATACGCCAGGCTGTTATCCACCGCTTCTTTCTGAGTATCTGACATTCTGTTCTCCTTGATTCCGCAGCTGTTTAAGATGAGGAACGCGAAGAGTCCTATAATGACAGCGTTTTTTTTCATCTGTCTCCCCCTCTATAGACTGCAGAGTTTCAGGAAACTAAAGCTTTCATGAATTTCAGGTCCGCTCTTGATATATTTATCGTACAACTATTGCATGATTTCTGATGTTGTAGGAATAGGAGAAGCTTGGGACCGTTACCCAGTATTCATTTCTTCCATTCCATGACCACGGATCTGTGATTCTCAGCTTGTTGGCTTCGGAATCATAACCTGTGACCAGTACTGCATGATTATTTTTGAGAAGAGACTGCGTCTGACCTTCTACTACATAGTTTGCGTAGATCGGTGCTTCTCTTCTGGTGGTCAGATAGACGACTACAGGGTTCCCGGCAATAATCTCCTTCTTGATGTCCTCCACAGAGCTTCCTGAGAAATTGACGGTTCTGCCCGCAGCATAGGTGTTGCTGTAATCTGTCAGTACCTGCGGGTATATGGTTGTTCTTAAACTGTTGTCCTGCTTATATGGGGATCCTACAAACCCTTTGGCGGGATTCGATGTGTGCTTTGGCATAGCATCCAGAAAGCTTCTGTATGAAACATCTGTCGCGATTCCTTTAAACTGGAGTCCCATAAGAAGCGCTGTGGCTTCACATCCTACCGGTGCATAAACAGGAGTCAGCTGACTGTGATAAGGTACATTCAGAATCTTGTACACACTATTGACCTCTGTCAGATAATCGCCTGATGCCCAGCCTGTTTTCCCCTGATAGATGATATTGAACCATTTTCCTGAAACGCCGATGACATCAACTACAGCGCCTTTGGGGAGGACCATGATCGAGGAATGCTGGGTTCCGGCGCCGCTTCTCATATTAAGAGAATTTGTGGCCTTCTTCTGAACGAGAACGGGGGCTGGTGCGGGTTCTGGCGTTGGCACCGGAACAGGTTCTGGAATGACTTCTGCTGGAGGTGGAGCAGGAGCAGGAGTCGGTTCTACAGGTGCAGGTATCTCAACGGGCACTGGAGCTGCTTGAATAAGCTTCAGATATTTGCCCGAAGACCAGCCTGTCTTACCGTTATAACTGACTTTCTTCCATTCTCCCCCATCTTCCACGAGCACGACTTTTGCACCGGCTGGAAGAACCATAACGGATGAATAGGTTTTTGCAGGGCCAGATCTCATATAAAGACTGCCCGTTGTCTGATAGACTGCACCATTTACTCCTGGTACTGCCGGAGCAGGTGCGGCCGGTGGAATAACTGGAGCTGCAGTACTTGCTGCACTTAGATACTTCCCTGAAGACCAGCCTGTTTTACCGTTATAACTGACTTTTTTCCAGTCCCCTTTGACTTCCAGCAATGTGACAGTAGCGCCTTTTGGAATAACTGTCACTGAAGCATAGCCTGTGGAAGGACCAGATCTCATATTCAGATTCGCAGTGGTCTTCATGGTGGTCACCGCAGCGGGTGGTGCTGGCGTTGGTGCAGCTGGTACAGGAACTGCAGCTGCCGGTGCACCGCCCCCACTGTTCTGAGTCGGGTTGATCCAGATACCCGGTGCATTGGTTGCTTTAGAAATGTTGATCATTCCCTGATGAACTTTATAAACATAATAATTGCCTGCCTGATAGGTGGTAACAGAATTGATCATTCTGGAAGCATTGGCACTATCCATATATCCAGGTATTTTACTGGTTACGGCATAAGTCGTACCTGCACTAGGCAAAGGGTTGGCGAGTACCGATAAGTATGATGTCCCCATGGTACCTGCAATGATCGCAGCGCTTACAGCAACAGACAGTTTCTTTGGCATAGACCTTTTCAATGAAATTCCCCCTTATAATATCATTTGTAAAAAAACGGTTTCACAGAAATATTATAACATAGAAGCTGTATGAATAGACTATAATTCAATCCTCGAACTTATAATTTAAATATCCGTTTTCTCAATAATTTGAATTGAACAAAGTTTTGTATCAATAAGCACTATCTATATATATACAATTATTGATATCTTTTGATTTCCAATAGAATTTTGCCGATAAAAGTAAAATAGGACTGTCACTTACGTGACAGTCCTATTTTCATATATGTTGTTCAGATCTTATTCTTCAGTTCCAGGTGTTGAAAAGTCATAAGATGCAAGTCTCTTATAGCTGTCTAATCTTTCCTTAGCATCCTTTTCTGTCTTTGCAAACAGTTCTTCAGCTACATCTGGATAAGCCTTTGAAAGTGAAGCATATCTTACTTCGCTGTCAATGAATTCTCTGAAGCTTCTTGTAGGCTCCTTAGAGTCAAGAGTGAATGGATTCTTACCCTCGTCCTTAAGTGTTGGGTTGAATCTGTATAGCTGCCAGTATCCTGATTCAACGGCTCTCTTTGTCTGTTCCTGGCTGAAGCCCATTCCAAGCTTAAGTCCCTGGTTGATACATGGAGCATAAGCGATGATGAGTGATGGGCCGTCATATGCTTCGGCTTCTGTAATCGCCTTGATGGTCTGGTTCTTATCAGCACCCATACCGATCTGTGCAACGTATACATAGCCATAGCTCATAGCCATCATACCAAGATCCTTCTTCTTTGTTCTCTTACCTGCAGCGGCAAACTTAGCGATAGCAGCTGTTGGTGTTGATTTTGAAGACTGACCGCCTGTGTTGGAGTACACTTCTGTATCCATTACAAGTACGTTGATGTTTTCGCCTGTAGCAAGTACATGGTCAAGACCGCCGTATCCGATATCATAAGCCCAACCGTCTCCACCGAAGATCCACTGGCTCTTCTTTGTGAGGAAGTCTCTTTCTGTGTAAAGCTGCTTAGCTTCTTCAAGATCGGAATCCTTAAGTAGTGGAAGAAGGGAAGCTCTTGCTGCCTTTGATTCTTCACCCTTATCGAAGTTTTCGATCCAGTTCTGCAGAGCTGACTTCAGTTCATCAGTAACGTTTTCGTTCTGAACAAGCTTTTCAGCTATTGGAAGAAGCTTAGCTCTATGTGTCTTGTGTCCAAGGTAGATACCAAGACCGAACTCAGCATTATCTTCAAACAGTGAGTTAGCCCAAGCTGGACCCTGTCCAAGATGGTTGGTTGTGTAAACTGATGCTGGTGCTGATCCACCCCAGATGGATGAACATCCTGTAGCATTGGCAATCATCATTCTGTCACCGAAGAGCTGTGTGACAAGCTTAGCATATGGTGTTTCTCCACATCCTGCACAAGCACCTGAGAACTCAAGCAGTGGCTGCTGGAACTGGCTGCCCTTTAGTGTGTTCTTGTTCATTGGGTTCAGTTTGTTTGTTAATGACAGTGCATATTCCCAGTTTGTTGTCTGATGCATCTGTGTCTCGATTGGCTTCATGACAAGAGCCTTCTTTGGTGCTGGACAAACCTGAGCACAGTTTCCGCATCCTGTACAGTCAAGTACTGAAATCTGGATCTTGTACTGGAGTTCTCCGAACGCCTTTCCGCCCATTGCTTTCTTCGCTTCGAATCCTTCTGGTGCATTAGCCATTTCTTCTTCATTTACAAGGAATGGTCTGATTACAGCATGAGGACAGACATATGAACACTGGTTACACTGGATACAGTTATCGATGATCCATTCTGGAACGTTAACTGCGATTCCTCTCTTTTCATAAGCGGAAGTTCCCATTGGGAATGTTCCATCTTCTCTACCAAGGAATGCTGAAACTGGTAGGCTGTCGCCTTCCTGTGCATTCATCGGTTCAAGAATGTTCTTGATGAAATCAGGGACATTCTTTGTTTCAACAGCACTGTCTGCTGCAGTTGCCCAGTCCGCTGGTACATCAACTTTATTCAGCGCGTTAACGCCTCTTTCGATGGCTTCGAAGTTCATGTTGACGATCTTCTCACCCTTCTTGCCGTATGACTTGACAACAGAATCCTTGAGGTGCTTGATGGCATCTTCTACAGGAATAATGTTTGCAAGTTTAAAGAATGCTGACTGCATGATCATATTGATTCTTGTTCCAAGACCGATCTCAGTTGCAATAGCCTGTGCATCAACCATATAGAACTTGATGTTCTTCTTCGCGATGGCATTCTTCATCTTAGCTGGCAGATGCTCATTAAGTTCATCCATGTTCCAGCTGCAGTTCAGAAGGAATGTACCGTTTTCTTTAAGACCCTTGGTCATGTCATATTTTGTTACATATGATGGGTTATGACAAGCTACGAAATCAGGGTTCTGTACAAGATATGGACTTCTGATCTTGTTCTTACCGAATCTCAGGTGTGATACTGTAATACCACCTGATTTCTTTGAATCATATGAGAAGTATCCCTGTGCATACAGGTCGGTGTTGTCACCGATGATCTTGATTGCTGACTTATTGGCACCAACTGTACCATCTGATCCAAGTCCCCAGAACTGGCACTGTACGGTACCTTCTGAAGTTGTATCGATTTCATCATGCTTAGGAAGTGATGTAAATGTAACATCGTCTTCGATACCTATTGTAAATCCGTTCTTGACTTCATTACGTGAAAGGCTTTCAAATACTGAAAGTATCTGACCTGGTGTTACATCCTTTGAGCCTAGTCCGTATCTTCCGCCAACGATTACAGGTCTTACGTCTGCTTCGTAGAATGCGTTTCTTACGTCCTGGTATAATGGCTCACCGGCTGAACCCGGTTCCTTTGTTCTGTCAAGAACTGCGATCTTCTTTACTGACTTTGGAATTGCGTTTAAGAAGTGGTTTGTTGAGAATGGTCTGTAAAGATGAACATTGATCAGACCAACCTTCTCGCCCTTCTTGTTCAGGTAATCAACTGTCTCTTCGGCTGTATCACATACTGAACCCATAGCGATGATGATGTTCTCAGCATCTGGTGCTCCGTGATAGTTGAACAGCTGATAGTCTCTTCCAGTAAGCTTGTTGATTTCTTCCATGTATCCTTCAACAATTTCTGGAACCTGCAGGTAATATCTGTTGGCAGATTCTCTACCCTGGAAATAAATATCAGGATTCTGTGCTGTACCTCTTGTAACAGGTCTCTCTGAGTTAAGTGATCTGTTTCTGAACTCAGCTACAGCTTCCTTGTCTAGAAGAGTTTCAAGTTCATCATATTCGATGACTTCAACCTTCTGGATTTCTGAAGAAGTTCTGAATCCGTCAAAGAAGTTAAGGAATGGAACTCTGCTCTTGATTGCAGCTAAATGAGCTACACCTGAAAGATCCATTACCTGCTGTACATTTGACTCAGCAAGCATAGCAAATCCGGTCTGTCTTGCAGCCATTACGTCCTGATGATCTCCGAATATTGAAAGTGCATGTGCAGCAATTGCTCTAGCACTGACATGGAATACACCTGGAAGAAGTTCTCCTGCAATCTTGTACATGTTTGGAAGCATGAGCAGAAGTCCCTGAGATGCTGTATATGTTGTAGTGAGTGCTCCACCTTGAAGTGAACCGTGAACCGCACCAGCTGCTCCTGCCTCTGACTGCATTTCAACAACTCTTACTGGCTGTCCGAAGATGTTCTTGACGCCTTTGGATGACCACTCATCGACATTCTCACCCATAGTTGAGGATGGTGTAATTGGATAGATAGCTGAAACATCTGTAAATGCATACGAGATGTAGGATGCAGCCATATTTCCATCCATTGTTTTAGTTTTTCTCATGTCTATACCTCTCCTTAATATATATTTCTAGAAATCTGGCCTAAAGATTTCTAAATATAACTACGTTTCCGTAGATTATAAATGCGCATGAATTTGAGTATAGTTAACAAAATATCATTACCTATACTCAAACGACACAAGATTATTATACAGTATTTAATACTATTTTACCAACGAAAAATGCTATATATTTGCCTTTTTAACCCTTTTACTGTTTTTTAATTATTTTTTCCATCCCCGACAGGATTTCTTCGGGGTTATCCCTATCAAAATCAAGGGTTTCCACGTATCTGATCAATTCCTCTTTCTTCCTTAATTTTGCCAAAGCGGATTCAACTGTGCTCTTTTCAAGTTCAAATTCATCTGTTTTTGGTACAAGCTTGACATAATCTTTGATGGGGACAATATCACCGAATTTTGCGATTCTGACGTTGTAACCGTCATTCGCCAGCAGTTCTTTAAGTGCTGTTGAAGCTTCCGGATCACCATGGGTGAGGAAGATTTCCTTAGGCGCTTTTTTGATGGCTTTAACCCAGTTGTAGAGACCTCGGCGGTCCGCATGACCGGATAAGCCAGAGAAACTGTGTATTTTCGCATTGACGGCAATCTCTTCACCGAAAAGCGTGACACTCTTTGCTCCATCCTGAAGAATTCTGCCTAACGATCCTTGAGCCTGATATCCGACAAACACCACGCAGCATTCGCTTCTCCACAGATTGTGTTTGAGATGATGTCTGATTCTGCCTGCCGTCGCCATTCCTGATGCACTTATGATGACGAGACCTTTATTTGTGCGGTTCAGTTCCATGGAGTCTTCAACTGACTCTGTGAAAAAAAGATTTCTGAAATCAAGCACGTCATCTCCTTTTCTCATCTTTTCCTGACTCTCGGCATCGAAATATCTAGAGTATTCCTTGAAAATGGCCGTGGATCTGGAAGCCAGAGGAGAGTCCACATAGACTTTCACTCCACGCTCCAGTTTACCTGCTTCCTGGAACTCGTTAAGGATATAGATCAGTTCCTGTGTCCTGCCTACCGCAAAAGACGGAATAACCACATTCCCTCCTCTTCTGTAGGTGTCATTGATGATTTTGATCAGTTCCTCATGTTCAATATTGACATCAGGATGAAGCCGGTTACCGTATGTAGATTCCATGATCAGAAAATCAGCTTCTGTCACTTCCACAGGCTCTTTCATCAGAGGAATGCCCTGATTTCCAAGGTCTCCAGAATAGACGAGCTTGATCTTTCTTTCCTCTTCCTTTATGAATATCTCTGTAATGGCAGCACCAAGCATATGCCCTGCTTCCAGAAAATTCATCCTGAATCCTTCGAACAGTTCACGGGGCTGATTGAAATCCAGAGATTCAAAGAGCGTAAGAGAACCTTCTGCATCTTTTGCAGTATAAAGAGGCTCTATAGGATCCAATCCCTTTCTCTGTCTCTTTTTGTTGTCCCATTCTGCATCCTGTTCATGAATATATGCGGAATCCATGAGCAGAATCTTACATAGGGCCATCGCGGGAGGCGTGGCAATGATTTTCCCTCTAAATCCCCTTTTATAAAGCAGAGGTATTCTTCCGCTATGGTCGATGTGGGCATGGGAAAGAATCAGATAATCTATGGTTGATGGGATAAAAGCGAACACATCGTTCCCCTTATCCTTCTCATCCCTACCCTGATATAGTCCGCAATCCAAAAGCACTCTCTTATCCTTGACTCTTAAAAGATGGCTTGAGCCCGTTACAGTACCTGCACCACCTGAAAATTCAATTCTCATAGACATTCCTCCTTGCTTAAGTTAATTTCATTATATCAATAATTGTCAGACTTTTTTGTTAACATTTAATAATCTGATTCTGTGTACAGATGAGTATGTATAGTCAGGTTTAGTACAGATCAGACCCCTAACTCCGCATAAAAGAAAAAAAGCATGAACTTCATGCTTTTCTCTATGGATTGCTGTACTATATTGTACAATGTTATTTTGAGTACTTTTCGATCAGTTCAATGATTTTATCCGTTGCACTGCCAAGTTCCGAGAGATTCATGGCATTGATATACTCTTCTTTTTCTTCAAACAGTCTTTCTATACTCATCTTCAAAGAAACATCATTCAGATTTTCCTCATTGAGCACCATTGAATATCCGTTTTTAGAGAAACTGTCGGCATTTTCGATCTGATCTCCTCTGCTGGAGCTCATAGATAGAGGGATGAGCAGATTGGGCTTTTTCAGGGCTAGAAACTCAAAAATCGAATTGGCTCCCGCTCTTGAAACGATAATATCCGCCGCATTAAGAATATCCTTCATTTCATCTGCAACATATTCATACTGCTTGTAGCCTGAAGTATCTGAGAGGCTTTCATCCAGATTGTTTTTCCCGCAGAGATGGATGATGTTGAATGTCTGAAGCAGTTCTGGAAGTATCCTTCTCAGCGATGTGTTGATTTTCACCGACCCGATACTGCCTCCCATAACAAGAAGCACTGGTTTCTCTTCAATAAATCCTGCCGACTTTATGGCTAGAGCGGCATCGCCTTTAAAGAGATCCTCTCTTATGGGACTTCCGACAAGTATCGCCTTTTCTCCGATTTTAGGTACTGTATCAGGGAAAGTGACCAGAAGCCTGTCTACAAATCGTGATGCCAGTCTGTTGGCAAGGCCAGGTGTCAGATCGGATTCATGGGCAAGAACAGGTATTTTTAGAAACTTTGCTGCTGCAACAACGGGAACACTGACAAACCCTCCTTTCGAAAAAACGATGTCCGGTTTCTCTCTTCGTAGAATGCTCAGAGACTGGAAAAAACCAGCACTGACTTTAAATGGGTCACTGAGGTTTTTCCAATCGAAATACCGTCTCAATTTACCTGATGCGATAGGAAAGTAGGGAATCTTCACTTTTTCGATAATTTCTTTCTCGATTCCTTCTCTGGAACCGATATATTTAATTTCATAACTCAGCTGTTTCAGTTTCGGCATGAGCGCAAGGTTAGGATTAACATGTCCTGCAGTGCCTCCACCGGTCATAATTATTTTCTTCATGTTCAATATCTCCTCTGTTTTCGAAAATTCTTTAAATCTTCCGGTCTAAAGAGTCTTTCAAACATATCTATTATAACAAAGAATTCTGTTAGAATTCACAAATTTTTCCTCTTGTAAATGTATTCACGAAAAAACTCTTCATTCCCGCTCTCCTTTCTTTGATATAATATGGTCATAACCAAAGAAAGTAAGGTGAATGCCATCAAATTAGTAGGAATAACAGAAATAGATGAAAAAAATTTCCTGGAGTACATCGGCTCCTGGCAAAAGCAATGCGAGCAGATTTCCCCTTCGTCCTGTGATGTAAAGCACCTGACTTTCAGTGAATGGAAAAAAGAGCAGCAGACACTGCAGAAGGATGAGACTCTACCGGAAGGTCTTGTTCGAGCAGATACGCTCTTTCTGATTGAAGAAAACGGATATATTCTCGGCGCAATCAACCTTCGCTATACCATGAATGATGATCTTCTGAAATTCGGAGGTCACATGAGCTTCGGTATCAGACCGGAAGAAAGAAGAAAAGGTTACGGCTTCATCCTGATCAAGCTTGCTTTCAATACCCTTAGAGGTAATGGAATCACGCGTGCGCTCATCACCGTATCAAGAGATAACAAAGCGGCAAAGAGCATCGTTAGAAAAATCGGTGGCAGGCTGGAAAATGCTTATGAATCCAAGGGAAATGTCATCGACCGTTACTGGATCAGTCTATAAGTTGAATCATGTTCCATAAAAGTCAGTCCGCATGGACTGACTTTTATATCTGACCGGGGAAGACAGAATCAGACACCTGAAGTGTTTATTTCTTCAGCCTTAAGATCGATCCAGCTGTAAACACCTTCAATTTCCTTTTCATAGTCGTTATGAATCTCAAAATAGTTACTGTTTTCCATTCTGTCTCTCGCCTCTGCATGTAGCCTTGAGAAATTGTCAGGCGTCATATAATCATCGATTTCCTTAAATTCGATCTCGCTTCTATGGGCAATGATACCTCTTTCAAAATTCATCCTGATATAATCTTCAGAAAATCCGAGAAAAAGAGAAATAATCTGTTTACGGTCATCCCGCGTGAAATCACGGATGGCATCAGGTGGTATGTAGCACCCTTCAACGATGATATGCTGATTATTTTCGAGAATCGTCCGTATCATTTCCCTTACCACAGGCCAGATTTTCCGGGTGATTTCGATATCTGGGTCTGAGGCTTTAAAATCGCAGTAACTGCTGGCTCGGATCAGTCCCATCTTGAGATGATCGATGGAGAAATAGGGAATTTTGTACTTTTCCATGAGTGTCTGAGCCATAAAGGTCTTTCCAGTGCAGCTTACACCTCCGATCAGTATGATCATAATGATTCCTTCCTCCTTCTGTATCTGATTCTCTCTACGCTTTTGAAATTTCGGGATACACAGAGATTTCAGGAAAGCCTGTTTCTCCTCTGCTTCTGATCATCCATCCGCCCTCCGAGTCTTCCAGTATGCGTAGACCTTTAGTATCAAGTGGCGGTGTGAAGTGGCATTCAACAGACTTTATACCCATGGGAGTGATCATTTCTATGATGCGCTCAATGAAAAATTTTTCCGTCGAGAGAATATCGTAAAGATGAAGAACATCCTTCTCAATTTCAAAAATGGCATAGCATTCACTGCCGATCTTATAGATACATCTGCTGAAGCCATGGGCATAATAGAACGCAAGAATATGCTCATCGGAGACTGCCGACAGTACTAAAGACATAGGATCTGCTTTCCCTTTAAGTTCAAGAAGCTTCTCAAGGGGCATTTCTACTCTTTCAAGCGGTTTTTCCAGGCGTCTGTAATATTCTGCGTCAATGACAAACCTTTTCGCTTCAATCTTTCTGAATCCTAATTTTTCATATAACGGAACAGCATCTTCCTCGGCCGCAAGAAAAAACAGATCATATCCACTGTCGAAGTCCTCAATGACTCTTTCCATGAGTCCTGCAGCAAGCCCCTTCCTCCTATGTAGAGGATCAGTCATGACTGTTCCGATCTGAATCGCTTTATGCCTTTTTCCCTGAATCATAAGTTCCATAGTATTTACCGAAACATTGGCGATGATTTCATTTCCCCACCTGAAGCTGTAGGGAATGTAGTTATGATTCCATCCACCAGACTCATACCATTTCTCAAAATCAATACCGAATATTTTCTTTGCCAGTGTCGAAAAAGATTTTCTTAACGCTTGATCATCCCGGTAATTACGTATAAATGTATATTCCACTACTACACCATCCTATACCTGTTATCTTTCGATATATTATACCGTATAATTCTAAATCGTTGGTTACAAAGTGAAAAGCAGCCTCCTGAAATCCCTCTTTGAAGAGATCTTAAAGACTGCTTTGCATGATTATGAGTGTACAGGTCCTATCTGTCTATATTATCCTTAAGGCCCATGAAGATTTCAACCTGATCCTTGTATGGGAATCCTTCCATGTCGCCCTTGACCAGTGTCGCCATAGCACCGACAGCATTGGCTCTTCTGGCACAGTCAATGAGAGAGAGCTCTTCAAGATATCCCGAAAGGAATCCTGCAGCGTAGCCATCTCCTGCACCGACAGTGTCTACAGGATGTTCTACAGTGTACCCATTGACCAGACCTTCTTCATCTGCACTTTTCACATAGCATCCGGTTTTTCCAAGCTTAAGGGCAACGATCTTAATGCCCATATCGAGGAATCTCTGACAGACCTCTAGAGGTTCGTCTGTTCCAAGAAGAAGCTCAGCTTCATCTTTTCCGGGGAAAATGATATCGGAGAGCTCGGCCAGGGCAAGGATATGTTTCCTAGCTTCATCCTTAGACCAGAGCTTCAACCTGATGTTAGGATCAAATGAAATGATGACCCCACGCTTCTTCGCTTCCTTCACAGCATAGAATACTGCCTCTCTCACTTCCTCAGACAGAGCCAGGGAAATTCCGGTGACGTGGAGAATCCTTGCGCTGCAGATATAATCCATATCAAGATCCGAGATGGAAAGATGACTCGCAGCTGAACCTTTGCGGTAGTAATAGACATTCGGATTCACAGTGGAAAATCGTTCTTTGAAAAGTATACCGGTTGTTCTCAGGGGATCTTTCGTGACCCTTGAGACATCCACTTCCTCACCCATAACCGTAGACTTGATGTATCGTCCGAATTCATCATCACCCAGCTTTGAAAACCAGCCGGCACGATGGCCAAGTCTAGCCAGTGCAATGGCCACATTGGACTCCGCACCGCCGATGGATTTGGTGAAGGACCCTACATAACGCAGGGGTCCTTCTGTTTCAGGATTGAACAAAACCATGGTTTCGCCAAAAGTTACTACATCCATGAATTACCTCTGCACTCTTCCAGATCCGTCTCCGCCTGCAAGAGCCATCACTTCTTCCTTGGAAACATGATTTGTGTCGCCAGGAATGGTGTGCTTCAGAGCTGAAGCGGCAACAGCAAACTCAAGCGCTTCCTGGTAAGGCATTTCCGTAACCAGACCGTAGATAAGACCTGATGCGAAGGAATCTCCTCCACCTACACGGTCAACGATTCTAAGATCATATTTCTTTGAAAGGTAGGATTTCTCGCCGTCAAAGAGAATTGCCGACCAGCCGTTGTCTGATGCGGAGTAGCTTTCTCTCAGCGTTGAAGCCACAAGCTTTACACCGAACTTCTCGATGATCTGACGTGCAACTTCCTCGTATGCACCATGGCTGATTTCACCCTTATTGATGTCCGTATCGGCAGCGCTGATTCCGAATACATTCTCCGCATCTTCTTCATTACCGATGCAGACATCCACGTATTCCATAAGGCCGGTCATCACTTCCTGTGCCTTCTTCTGGCTCCAGAGTTTCTTTCTGTAGTTAAGATCCACAGAAACAGTGATGCCCTTTTCCTTGGCAGCCTTAAGTGCGGCTAGAGTAAGCTCTGCAGCTTCATCGCTCAGTGCAGGAGTAATTCCTGTGAAATGGAACCAGTCCACATCAGCGAAAATCTCATCCCAGTTGAATTCATCTGCCTTGGCTTCAGCGATGGACGCATGGGCTCTGTCATAGATAACCTTTGAAGGTCTCTGTGAAGCGCCTGATTCCAGGAAGTAGATCCCAAGACGGTCTCCGCCGCGTGCGATAAAGTCTGTGTCGACACCATATCTTCTCAGGGCGTTTACCGCACTCTGACCGATTTCATTGGCTGGTACCTTTGTGACAAATCTGGTATCCAGTCCGTAATTGGAAAGAGATACGCAGCAGTTTGCTTCTCCTCCGCCATAACAGACATCAAAGCTGTCTGCCTGAACGAAACGTTCAAATCCCGGTGTGGAGAGTCTCAGCATGATTTCTCCTAATGTTACTACTCTTTTCATTCTATTCATCTACTCCTTTACTTTCTGGCTTCTTTTATTTTTTCAACGAAGGCTTTTGCGATTTCAGTGATTTTTGCATAATCGCCCTTCTTGGCTGGGCCTGTAAGCTCTCCGCCTACCCCGACTGCAATGCATCCGTTCTTGATCCACTGGTCGACGTTGTCAAGACTTACGCCACCTGTAGGCATGAGGACTGTCTGTGGAAGAGGTCCTTTTATTGCCTTGATGAAATCGGGTCCGAAGGCGTTTCCAGGGAATACCTTCACCACATCGACACCCGCTTCCATTGCTGTGATCATTTCTGTCAGTGTCATGCAGCCTGCCATATAAGGAATCTGATATCTGTTGCACAGCTTTGCTGTTTCCAGATTGAATCCTGGGCTGACAATATATTCTGCACCAGCGAGGATCGCAATTCTTGCAGTTTCGGAATCAAGTACTGTACCTGCACCGACAATGAGTTCTTCCTTCTTGAATTTCTTCTTCAGGGCTGAGATGACATTCTGTGCTCCAGGCACCGTAAAGGTCACTTCAATGGCTGGTACGCCGCCTTCTATACAGGCTTTGCTGATTTTCTCCGCCTGCTC
Source organism: Proteiniclasticum sp. (assembly GCF_032054185.1). Classification (NCBI taxonomy): domain Bacteria; kingdom Bacillati; phylum Bacillota; class Clostridia; order Eubacteriales; family Clostridiaceae; genus Proteiniclasticum; species Proteiniclasticum sp. Next base: position 70,517 of record NZ_DAMBTF010000012.1, on the reverse strand, counting down.
TTCGCTGTCCGCTCTGACAACCGCTACAATTCCTGCATCCATGATTCTGGTCAGTGTCTCAATTTTAGGTATCATTGTTAGCCTCCTTATTATTTAGAGTTCCACATAGTGGAACATAGTTCCATAATTTTGATACAAGATTATTTTACTCCATATCCTCATAATATTGCAATCGGTTTATGGAAGAATTCATAATTCATTACCGGGAAAAATATCCCAGTTCTTCAGAGATGGCTTTTTTCGTCTCCAGAATATGCCTTGTCAGTATGGCGATTTTCTCATCGGTCATTCTCTGAACCGGACCGGAAATGCTGAATGCGGCAACGGGCTTTTTCGTGTAGTCGAGTATTGCAGTGCCCATGCATTTCACACCCAGTTCGTTTTCTTCAAGGTCCATGGCGTAGCCTTTCTCCCGGATTCCTGCAATTTCAGTAATGAAGGATGGAAGATCTGTGATGGTGTAATCGGTCAGTTTCGAAACATTCATTTTCTCCCACAGTCTAGTGATTTCTTCATCGGTATAATAGGACAGAATCGCTTTGCCTACTGATGTGGAATAGAGTGAACCTTTCTTTCCGATATTGGAATACATTCTTATGGTGTTTTCCGATTCCACTTTATCCACATAGATGATTTCATTGTCATCCATGATGACCAGATGAATGACTTCTCCGGAAAGATCTCTCAGTCTTTCAAGATAAGGCCTTGCCACCTTAAGCACATCAAGTTTTTCGATCGGTCTTGATCCGAGGATGAACATCTTCATGGTGAGATGGTAGCGTCCTGTACTCTCATGCTGCTTCACATAACCGTTCTGAATAAGCGTGCTGAGCAGTCTATGTACTGTACTTTTTGAAAGACCCGACCGCTCAGCCAGTTCAAGAAGACCGATTCCCTCCACATGATGGGAGAGAATCTCAAGAAGACTCAGCGCTCTGTCTATGGATTGCACTGTATCGCTCAAACGATCACCTTCTTTCTTCAGCAAATATCTCGCTGATCATATTTCTTATGATCACTGCCATGACTGCATGACCCTTCTCATCCAGATGCATATGATCGGTTTCGCCCATTTTGAGATATTCTCCGGCATCGAGGAAATGAAACCCGCTCTCTTTGGAGAGTGTCCTGAGATGGTCTGCCATTTCAGCTGTTTTTCTGTCCGCTTCTCTTCCCAGAGACAGAACCGCATCGCTATTCACATATTCCGGCCCGATGGGTGCAGGGGCGACAACGAGGATTTCAGGATCACTCCCGTCTCTTCCCGTTTCAGAATGTCTGACTTTACCTGCAACTCTTATGATGCCCATCGCCATATTATGAGATGTCATTCCATAACGCTCCTTGGCGTCATTTGTGCCCAGCATGATGACGACTAGATCAAGTGGCTTGTGGGACATGATACAGGGGTGGATATAATCAAGCCCTCTCATTCCCTCTTTCAGCTGATCTTCATTGACGGCACATCTTCCGTTTAATCCCTCTTCTATGATTTCAAAGCCATCGCCAAGTTCTCTTCTAAGTCTACGTGTCCACCTGATTTCATTTCCGAATCTTTCTCTGGTCACTGCGTTGAAACCCCAGGTGTTGGAATCTCCAAAACATAGTATTCTGCGTTCCATGTTGTCCCCCTTTTCGTCTGAAGGATGATTCTTCATCCTGTTTAAGTTAATTTAATTATGCATGGAATCTCATAAGATTTCAATGAATCCCATCTGATTTCTTCATATGTCCTTCCGCCATATTAGTCTCCTTCTGCTTTTCATGCTGAAATGAAGGTTTTATGAAACATGTTAATTTTTGATATTTATAAGCCAAAAGATGAATCTTATGATATAATATTAACGCTATATTTAGAGGAGGTTTTCATCATGAAAAAACACATAAAGACACTGACAAAAAGCACTCTAAAGAAGAGCGTTATCAAGGGTGGATGCGGCGAATGCCAGACATCCTGCCAGTCCGCCTGTAAAACATCATGTACTGTTGCAAATCAGGAATGTGAGAATACAGACAGATAGATAACGCAAAAGTAAGGGACTGATTTTAATCATTCCCTTTTCTTTTTCATTTATAGCCTTATTTTGGTTTAAAATCTGGGAGGAATGCAATTATGATTCATAAATACAGAATGAACGGTCTAAGCATCGTTATGGATGTCAACGGAGGTTCAGTGCATGTCATAGACGACATCACCTATGAACTGCTCGATCATTACGATGAGTACAGAAAAGGAAATATAGACGAGACGGAAATCTATCTGAGAATGGATGGCCATAACCTCGAAGACATCAAAGCTTCATTGGAAGAAGTCAATGAACTCGTAGAAGAAGGTCTTCTCTACTCGGAAGATACTTACCAGAACCTTGACGCCTTCAAAAACAGAAAGCCTGTGGTCAAGGCAATGTGCCTCAACATCGCTCACGACTGCAACCTGAAGTGCAGATACTGTTTCGCGTCCCAAGGTGACTTCGGCGGGGAGAAAAAGCTTATGCCTCTTGAAGTGGGCAAAAAATCCCTTGAATATCTTGTGGAAAACTCAGGGAACAGAAGGAATCTTGAAGTGGACTTTTTCGGTGGAGAGCCCCTGATGAATTTCGATGTGGTGAAGGATCTGGTTTCCTACGGAAATGAGCTTGGACAGAAGAAAAACAAGAACTTCAGGTTCACCATCACGACAAACGGACTTCTTCTTGATGATAAAAAAATTGATTACATCAATGAACATATGGATAACGCTGTACTTTCCCTTGACGGCAGAAAAAACGTCAATGACGACATGAGGCTTACACTCATCGACAGCGGAAGCTACGACATCATCGTGCCTAAGTTCAAGAAGCTGATCGAAAAAAGAGGAAACAAGAAGTACTACATTCGTGGTACCTTCACAAGAAACAGCCTCGACTTCTCCGAAGATGTGAAGCACTTCAGAGACCTCGGCTTTGTGCATACCTCTATGGAACCTGTGGTTTCAGCTGATGAGAATCCCTATGCCATCAGAGAGGAAGATCTTCCTAAGATTCTTGAGGAATATGAGAAGCTTGCTGTGGACTACGCGGAGATGAAAGTTTCCGGAGATCCTTTCAGTTTCTTCCACTTCATTGTGGACCTCACCCAGGGACCCTGCGTCATCAAGAGAATCACAGGCTGCGGAGCCGGTACGGAGTATCTTTCCATAACCCCTGAAGGTGACATCTATCCCTGCCATCAGTTTGTGGGCAACGAAACCTATAAAATGGGCAACATCATGGAGAAGGAAATCACCCTTCCGAAGGAAATGCAGGATATGTTCAAGAATGCTCATGTCTATACCAAGGAAGACTGCAAAGACTGCTTCTCCAAGTTCTACTGCTCCGGCGGCTGCCACGCCAACGCTCTGAGCTTCAACGGAGACATCAGCAGGCCATATAAAATCGGATGTGAGATGCAGAGAAAAAGACTGGAATGCGCCATCATGATCGAAGCGAAAAAAATGCTGGCATCAGATGATGAAGCCTCAGAAGAAACCCAAGACACCCAACAGGTGCTCTTCCTATGATCAGGTTTGAACGAGTCCCTTTGATAAAGGGACTCAAACTTTATACTGAAGAAAAAAATGCCCGCTTCCATATGCCGGGCCATCGGAATGAAGAGGACATGGAGGAGCTCAGATACCTGAAGGAGAACCTGTTTCACTTTGATGTCACTGAAGTGGAAGGGACAGATAACCTTCATTATCCGGAAGAAATCGTCAAAGAGTCCGAGATTCTTCTTGCAGAGGCTATGGGTGCAATGGAGAGCCTCTACTGCATAAATGGCAGCACCGCTTCGAATTATGCCATGATCTTTGGACTCCTGAGAAGAAATGACAGGATTCTGGTTCAGAGGAACTGTCATCAGAGCATCTATAATGCCATTGCGCTGCTTGATCTTCAGCCAGCCTATCTCATTCCCGAGGTGATCGAGGACTTTGATCTTCCCTCGATTGTGACCCTTGAAGAGCTGAAGCGGATGCACAGAAAGTCCCCGGATGCCAGAGCGGTCATCCTTACTTCTCCCACCTATCATGGGACCGTTGCGGATATAGAGCGTCTTTCTGCATACTGCAGGGAGAACGGACTTTATCTTCTGGTCGATGAAGCCCACGGTGCGCATTTCTCCTTTTCGGATCTTCTGCCTCAGTCCTCCATACGTAGAGGTGCACATGCTTCAAGTGTAAGCTTTCATAAGACCCTTCCAGCGATGACTCAGAGCTCTGTGCTCAATCTATCGGCTCTATTGAGTGATAAGGAAAGATCACGGATCAGGCACTATCACAGGGTTTTCCAGAGCTCAAGCCCCTCCTACCCTCTTCTCTGTTCCATGGAAATGACAAGATACTACATGGAGGAACATGGAGAAAGACTTTATGAGGAGCTTATTGCAAGAATTGAAGTGCTGAAAGCAGATCTTCTTACCATTCCCGGGGTCAGGGTTCTGTCCGAGAAAGAAAGCAGGATATACGACACAACAAGGCTTGTGGTCAATACCCCTCTCTCAGGCGTACTTATGGATGAAACCTTAAGAAGAGAACATAAGATCCAATGTGAAATGACAGAAGGCAGAAATATCATCTTTATCCTCACGCCTTTTGACCGTGAAGATGATCTTATGAAAATCGGCCGTGCCATAAAAGATGTACATGATCAGAATGAGCTTCTCTGGAACAGGAAAGACGACCCTCAGTCATACGTAAGATATGCCATGAACTACCCTCTTCTGAGAAAGTTCAAGGAAAGTGATGTACTCTTCATGGAAGACGAGGAAATCGAGATCAAAGATGCACATAATCGCGTATCTTCGGAGAAAATCATACCCTATCCGCCTGGCATTCCCCTTATCCTGCCTGGTGAAGTCATTTCTGATGAAGTCATAAAAACCTATCTCCATCTTAGAAGCCATGAAGCAAACATACTAAGATCCGGCACAGGCGGCAATGACACCATAAGGGTTTTAAGAGAAGAAGTATAATGAGAACATAAGAGAGCACAGCATGTGAAGCAGTTTCACATGCTGTGCTCTCTTTAATTTCATTTATGACTGAACTGCTGTGTAGTTTCCGGTTTCATCCTTGATGATTCCTTCAATTTTCCCCTGTCCAAGAACACTTTCAATCCTTTTAGAAAGCTCTTCGTTTCCGCGGGCATACCCGAAGATTTTCTGAACTTCAGAGATAAGCATTTCCTTCGGCAGCGAGACCTGTCTCATGACCACATCCTTTATTGCCAGTCTGATCTCACTGAATGGAATATCGGAGCCTTCTCTTTTGCATTCTTTTGACGGATATCTGTAAAATGTGACTGCACGTTCCGGCTCATCGCCATAAATAAAGAACTTCCCGTCCTCATCGGTGATGGTATAACCCATGTCCGAGAGGATATTATCGATTCTCTCGATGCTCTTCGCTGTGGCTCTTGTTCCGAAGGCCTTCAGCGTCTGATGATAGAGCAGATCAAGGCTTATGGGCGACTCCTCTTCGATGATCCTCACCAGTGCATCTTTGATGTCTCTGGTATTTTTTGGCATTCTGAATTCTTCGCTGCTGAGGGACTTCACTCGAAACTTCGCTTCCTCGTAAATTCTCGCCAGACCCTTTTCTGCAGTTTCCAAATGTAACTCCGGGTCGCTCTTACTCACAAGGTTTCCGATTTTCAGGCCAGGTTCCGGTAAAATTTTCTCTTCTCCCGGATTTCCGCTTAAAAGGCTTCTCACTTTCCCGAGGATCCTGTCCATTTCCTTTTCTCTGTTTTCCATCCAGTCCATGGGATAGACATGAAGGATCTTCCACCCGAGACCCTTAAGTACAGATTCCTGAAGGATATCCCGGTCCCTTGCGCTTCTAGCGTTGCGGTAGGATTCACCGTGGCAGAGTATGCCAAGAAGATATTCCGAAGGATTCCGTTCATCGACGACTGCAAGGTCCACTTTGTACTTGGAAGCGCCTACACGGGTATCTGCTTTTAGCCCCGAGGCTTCGAGCTCTTTCCTGATGGCATCAGAGAGTGTATTTTTATCTGTCATGGATCTCACTTCTTCAAGGTCCACAGGAAGTGATCCTCGTCTTGCATATTCCAGGAATCCTTTAAGATCGTGGATGCCCTGAGATGAAGTTTTCGATGTATCCATATGCTCAGGCTTTATGCTGGTGAAGATCTTCATTTCCTTCTTCGATCTTGTGATGGCAACATTCAGTCTCTTCCAGCCGTTTTCCCGGTTAAGCGGGCCGAAATTGAGGGTGATCTTTCCTTCCTCATCTGGTCCGTATCCGATACTGAACAGAATCACGTCTCTTTCGTCTCCCTGAACATTCTCCAGATTTTTGACAAATACCGGTTCCTCCATATTCATGATCTTCTCTTCTATTTCCGGATATGCGCTGAGGGCTTCCTGTAGAGTATCCTCAATCATATCCTTCTGGGCCATGCTGAAGGTGACTACACCGATGGAATCGTTCATCCTTTTCTCATCTTTCAGTCTTTCCATGATTTCATGAACGACAGCTTCTGCCTCTTTTTTATTCGCTCTGGTTCCGCCTCGTCCGTAAGTCGCTTCCACATACTCGTATGAGACCTTCGACTTCAGCTCCTGAGGTGACGGATACGTATAAAGATTGTTCTCGTAGTAGGTTCTGTTGCTGTATGCAATGAGGCTTTCGTGTCTGCTTCTGTAGTGCCAGAGAAGTGATGTCTCCGGCATTGACAGAGCAAGGGCATCTTCAAGAATATTGTCCAGATCTTCAGCTGTACCGTCTTCCTCTTCCTCATTTTTCCCTGAAGTGCTGAAGAATGTTGTGGGCGGCAGCTGTTTCGGATCTCCTACGATGACAACTTCCCTGCCTCTTGCCATGGCGCCTACTGATTCGGCTGTAGGCATCTGAGAAGCCTCATCGAAGATGACAAGGTCAAAGTACTCCTTTGACGTTCCGAGATACTGAGCTACAGACAGCGGGCTCATGAGCATACAGGGTGTGATTCTTGGCAGCAGATTGGGCAGCCTCTCAAACAGTGTTCTAAGGGTCATGCCTCTTCCACCGCTTCTGATTGCCCTTTGGAGTATGCCCACTTCCGAGGAACCATTCGCTTCCTTCATCATATCGGGAATCCTTGAAGCGAGTCTGTTCTGGATCTCAAGTTTTGCAAGTTCCTCATAACGTGCAGTGACTTCTCTGAAATATGCGATTTTATCCTGATAGGCTCTTCCGGTGACTTCTTCCAGTGACTTTTCATGCTGAAGAATATATAGAAATGCACCTTTATAGATGCTCTTTCTTACCGCATCTTCAGCATCCTTCCCGGACAGAGCGCCACTTTCAAAGGCTCTGATCATCGGTCTGAGATGGTTCTCCTTCGCTCTTGTGACGAGTCTGTTGTAGCTGATCCATTCTCTCAGATCATCCAGATTGTTCAGGTAGGTACTCAGTCTGTCCTGGAGCCGATAAGCCCAGTTGCCTTCTAGTTCCGGTAGCATGTCAACATGCAGATTCAGTCTGTCTTTAAGTGCATCATACTGAGGTCCGAATGCCTCGTAAGCTTTCAAGAACGCCTTGAAATTATCTGCTCCCTTATCTTCCAGGTGTTGTTTCAGGACGAACCGGTCATCTGGTGGGAAAGCTTCAAAAAGCGCCTTCATATTCTCCTTTTCCTTAATGAGCGTGCTGAGTGTCACCTCGTGATGGTCTTTTGCACTTTCCTCAAGCACCATCTTGAGCTCCGGCGATTTCCGCGTCTCTTCTTCTATTTCCCTTTCAAGCTCCTTCTTCGAAGACAGATCAGTCAGAAGAGGAAGCACATCCTCTTCCAGCACTTCACTCCCCTTCTTATGGAGAGAGAGAATTCTCAAGACCTTCTTCTTTGCCATTCCCCTCAGAAGGAAGAACTTCTCTTCTGCCTGCAGGAACTGATCCCTGAGCGCGTTTTCATTAAGAAGAAATAGTGCCGGTTCAAAGGATAGAAGCAGCTTATTTTCCACTTCATTTTTTCGGGCCATAAGGTCGGTGATGTCTTTAAGTTCCTTGATTCTTCCCTCCTCATAGTCAAGGAGAAGGTTTCGCGGAAAATCATCGGTCATCACCTGATGAAGAATCATATATAGACTGTCCAGCTGATTTTTCTCTTCAGGTGCCTGAATTTTCACCATGTCTGCAGCATCACTCATCACTTCTGCAAGGATAGCCGCCTTTTCTTTCACACCGATGATTTCTTTCTCCACCTGACTTTTGAGATCGAAGGTGTATTCCATGATGCCGATGCCTTTAAGCGGAGCATCAGCATACTCACCCATGACAGCTGAAATGGAACCCAGTTCTCTTCCCATGAGAAAAAGCTTATCCATATCTTCCTTTGTCAGTTTTTCATAGTCGATATCAAGATCCTCGATTTCCCTGGCATGGGTGAGCGATTCAAGTCTGCCCATAAGATCATATGCGCTGAAGCCTGATGTATAGGTCCTGTATAGAGACTTTACAATGTCATTCAGTTCATTTCTCAGTGTCTTCAGCCTTTCCGCTTCACTTGTAAAATCAGGTTTCCCGGAAGAGGCAAGTTTTGTGGTTTCTTCCAGTTTCTTCAGCACCTGTGTTTTCCTGCTCTTGTTCGAATGCACTTCCAGAGAGAAGTGCCCGAGACCCAGCCCCTCAAGTCTTCTCTGGACAACAGAGAGCGCAGCCATTTTTTCGGCCACAAAGAGCACCCTTTTGCCCTGATAAAGAGCATTGGCGATGATGGTTGTAATGGTCTGAGATTTGCCGGTTCCTGGCGGTCCATGCAGGACGAAGGACCGTCCTTTGACTGCAGCATCTACTGCCTGGAGCTGGCTTGAGTCTGTACTGACAGGAAGAAGAATCTCATAAGGTGCGATGGTCTCATCAAGACTGACAACATTTAGCACGATCTGTTCCGCATCAAAAGCCAGCTTACCATCCATAAGAGAAGCGATGACTTTATTTCTTTTCAGTTCTTCACCATGATTTCTGATGTCATTCCACATGATGAATTTGGAGAAGGAGAAGATGCCAAGGTGTACATCGTCAACAACATCCCATCTTTTCTGTCCGAGCACGGCATTTCTTACTATACTCATGACCTTGACCACATCCACACCTTTTTCGTCAACCGGTACCTCAGAAAGACCTTTCACTTCAATTCCGAAATCCTGTTTCAGCTTCTCAAAAAGTGTCACATTGACCAAAGTATCCTCGTCCCTACCTGAAATGGAGTAGGCGTTTCTGCCGACTTTTTTCTTCATTTCCACAGGAACGAGAAGAAGTGGAGCATATCTTTCCTTTGTTGTTCTGGTGTTCTCGTACCACTTCAGAAGTCCTACAGCAAGGAACAGGCTGTTTGCACCTGACTCTTCGATATGAAGCCTTGAATCTCTGTACAACTTTGTGAGCTTCTTTGCAAGGTTTTCCACATCCAGAAGAGTTCTCAGCTTTTTCTGCTCAAATTCTCCTTCGATGAGTTCATCATATTTCAGGAGATAGTCTGAGGGACTGAGATTCTCTTCGGCTTGTTTCTTATGATGATCGGTGATTTCCGGTAGAATCAGGTATTCTCTCCCATCATAGATGCCGTCTTCAAGCTCGCGGCTGTTTCTGACAAGAAGTTGAATGCCTTTTCTACCTGGAACATAGTTCAGCAGATTGTTTCTCAGGCTGAGATCCAGAAGTTTTCTTTCCCAGTGCGTTTTACGATCACCCTTCTTATCTTCATTCTCCGGAACTGTCTTTATGATTTCCTTCAGTTCAGGAAGTTGCTCTATCCTTTCCTCAAGTCCCTTTTCAGCTTTTCTGATATAGTTTCCATCCACTAGAAGCCTTTCGGGAAGTGGCCTGATGCCACCGACCCTTGCTCGTCTGATGTCGATGGCCATGACAAAATCCTCTTCATGGCTGAAATGCGCGGCAGCATTTCTTTCCGAGTCAGAAAACGATGCATCCACGCCAAGCCTTATGTCCGTAGTTTCAAGAAGTCCTATGATATTCATTCCCTCGGCTGTTCTCTTGGTCAGTGAGGACAGGTCATATTCCACCGTATCCTGGAAGAATTCCTCCTCCTGCCAGAATCCGAGGAAGGAGTGTCCTTTTATCAGGATGACCAGAGGATGCAGGGAGACCGCCTCAAGGCATGAAGCAAAGAGAAGCGTGAGGTCAAGGCAGGTACCCATCCTCTTCTCCAGAACCTCACTGGAAAGCCTTATTCTCTGTCCACCTTCAACAAATGATGCCGGTGGCCCGATGTACGTGATCATCCGATTTTTCAGTGCAGTATAGAGTGCATGGACCTGTTCCCTCACCCGGTTGATGTCTCCCTTCTGGTACCCTTCGAAGGAAGGATCTTTTCCCGATTCCTTCAGTATATGGGAAGCCTCAATGATGATGCTGTCCACGGAAGGATGATTCGGCGTGACAAATGCGCTCAGAACTTCAGGCATGGAGTCCATACCCTGCCATTCATTGTAGCTGAGCACGGAAACATCTTTCAGAAGCACAAGCTTATCCATAGTATCCGCCTCAATGGTCACTTTCATCTGGACCGATATGGCTTCAGTCAGGTTAAAGAGATAATCCGGGCTGATTTCCACGGGAATTCTGCCAAGGTCTACTTCAATGCCGGAAGGCAGAAGATCGAAAGACCGTGCAAAGTCCTCAGCCATCCCTTCGGGAAAGGCAATTAAGAGCTTAAGATTTCTCATCTCCACATCTGAATCGTTTTTCAGGGTGATCTTTCTGATGAAAGGAATGCCGTTAAGTACCATGGCATAATTCAGCGTATCGGAATAATCCATATTCACCACAAGTCTGTGCAAATTCTCCATACATGCCTCCTAAAGTAACTACTACTCCCATTCTAGTACATTATCGGAATATTTTGTAGAATTTTCTTTCTTCACATAGTTTTGGCATCATTTTGTCATTACTTTAGAGATAAAAGCATATACAATGACCTTAATAGAAAGGGTACTTGGGCTGCAGTAAGCCAAGGTTATCCTTCCATAGGGGGGAATCCGTATGAAAAGCAGAAAGAAAATATTCATGGGCATAGGATCAGTTCTACTCCTTACCTTCGTCGGGGTATTCATCTTCACCCTTCTAGGCGGTAATCCCGGCATGCTCGGAAAGATCACAAATGACACCGCAGAGTATGCACCCGGCTATCCAGCTGAAGCACCGGCTGAGGAACCTTTGGTACCTGGAGAAGATTTCGGTGGAAGAGATGAGGACGGCGGCGGTATAGGTGACAAGATCATCGGTACCTACTCCATGAACTTTGAAACACTGGAGTTCATGAAGACAGTTTCCGATCTTGAAGCACTTGTATCGAAATACAAGGGCTATGTAGAGTATTCGGAGGTCTACAACCAGGCTTCAAACGAAGGCAGAATCTACAAATTTGCAAGACATACCCTGCGTATTCCAAAGGAAGAGGTCATGGCCTTCAATGCAGAGCTTAAGCTCATGGCCCATCTTGTATCGGAAAATGCCAATGTCCAGAATGTTTCCAAGTACTACAGAGACATCGAAACAAGGCTTGACACTCTTGAAGCCCAGAGAAAGAGACTGAATGAGCTTTATGAGCAGGCAGAGCGAATTGAAGACATCATAAACATAGAATCCAAACTTAACGACATCATCTACCAGATCGAATCCATTAAGGGAGAGCTACAGTATCTGGATGAGTCCATAAACTACAGCACAGTGACGTCCTATATTCAGGAAGTTTCAAAGCTGACTGAAGGCGAAAGCATTCAGGCTTCCTTCGGTGAAAGACTGAGCAAAGCGCTCAGCGAATCTGTCTACTTCTTCCAGGAAGCCATGATCACCTTCTTCATCGTGCTCATCTATCTGATCCCGTTCCTTGTTGTATTCGGTGCTCTGGCAACAGCAGGCAATAAAATCATAAAGAAGAGAAGAAATGATGTAAGACCGGGTCCATCCGGAAAGTCACAGACCGACGAGCATAAGGACATCTGATTGTTCATTCCGTTCTGGAGATGAGTATGATACCCGCTTGTGTACAGTTCCTTTTTTTCAATACCTCTATTATTTCTTGAGGCAGAACCTGGTTCTGCTTCTCTTTTTTGTCTTCAATTGCTTCTGTTTTTTCATTCCTTCTAGATAACTTCAGGAAGATGCCTTAGAATGGGAATAGAAACTGAATGAATAAGAAGTTTAAATCTAGTTGAAATGGTGGTAATAAAATGAAATTAAGCGGTGATCGAATCAAAGAACTGACCCTTGATCTTGTACGCATCAGAAGTGTTGTAGGCACAAAAGAGGAATCCGATGTAAGCATGAGAATCCATGAGATTCTATCTCATCTGCCCTACTATAAGGCTAACCCGGAGCATCTCTTCTACGTGGACAATGTCAATGATCCTTTAGGCCGAAAATCTCTCATGGCGATTCTGAAGGGGCAGAAAGAAAGTAATAACAAAGCCTGTGTGCTCATCGGACACATCGATACGGTAGGCACTTCGGATTATGGCGCTCTTGAGGAGTATGCGACAGACCCTCATGTACTGATTGAAAGACTGAGTGAGCTGAATCTGCCTGCTCATGTCAGAGAAGACCTCACTTCAGGCAACTACCTCTTCGGTAGAGGCGTACTGGATATGAAATCAGGCGTATCTGTAATCATCAATCTTCTGGAGAAAGCAGCAGAAGATCCTGAGAATTTCTCCGGAAACCTTGTGGTGGCGTTTGTGACCGATGAAGAAGGAAATTCCAAAGGAATGCTTTCCTGTGTGCCTGAACTTGTCAGGATCAAAAAGCAGCATAGCTTTAATTATCAGATCGCTCTTGATACAGACTATACTTCCATAAGAACGCTTCTTGACCCTAACCGTTATCTCTATGCCGGAACGGTCGGAAAGCTTATGCCGAGCTTTCTTGTTGTGGGTAAGGAGACTCATGTTGGAGACCCATTCGGAGGGCTGGATTCAAATGAACTGGCAGCTAAGCTTGTGGAAAAGATCAATCTCAGTGTAGACCTGTCCGACGAATATATGGGGGAAACCACAGTACCTCCTGTAACCCTCAGACTCAAAGACTTAAAACCGGAATACTCGGTTCAGACAAACCGGGAAACCAGTGTCTATTTCAATTTCTCCACCCATATCAGCACACCTGATGTGGTCCTTAAGAAGCTCAAAAAAGTTGCTGAAGAATCCTTCGAAGAGGTCATAAGAAAGCTCAATCTAGAATACCTCACCTTCACGAAGAAAATGAATCTTCCCCACAAGCAGCTGCCCTGGAGGTCTTCAGTCTATACCTATGATGAGGTCTACGATGCAGTACTTAAAACTGAACCGATGCTAAAAAGCCTACTTGATGATGAAGCCAGGAAGATCATGAAAAGCGGTGTAACCGATGAAAGAGAAATTTCTCTTCATCTGGTCAGAAAGCTTCATACCCTCTGGGGAGAAAAAGACCCTATGATGATCCTCTACTTCTCACCTCCCTATTATCCACATATGGCGGTAACCGGAAAAACGCCTGAGGAAGTCCGGCTTCTAAAAATTCTGGATGATCTTGCTGTGGAAAGAGATGTCCATCCCATAAAGGCAAGAAAGTTCTATCCGTATATCTCGGATCTCAGCTACTTCTCTCTTCCTGAAGAAGAGTCTGTAGAATCCCTCAAGCGCAACATGCCGGGCTTCGGCACAGCCTATATCCTTCCTCTGGAAGAGATCAGAGAACTTGATCTTCCTGTAACAAACATCGGGCCATACGGTTTTGATGCCCATCAGTATACAGAAAGAATCGAAGTCGATTATTCTTTCTATACCCTTCCCGATCTAGTCCTTAAGACGGTCCTTGGCATGCTGAGAAGCGAACAGCAATAAACTTAAAGAGACATAAATCTCACATGGGATTTATGTCTCTTCTCATTCATCCGGTTTTTTTAAGACAGAACAGATCCGAATCAATCAGACAAGTTCTGTTCTTATCGGTTCCTGTTTTTGTCAATAAGAGATGCAATACCTACGACTGCAGCAAACAGAAGTCCTGCAAGAGGCCAGATGATCCATGTGAAGCCCCAGTTGGCTGTGGTAAAGCTCCAGTAGAGATAGATGAGTACGATGATCGGCCAGTAGACATTTCCGATGACTTCCGCTTTTCGGCTTTTAATTCTTGCCTCATCCGAATAGTCACCCTTTTTCAGGAGAATTTCAAATGAGGAGTACTTCACACCGGCGGTGATGAACAGAAAGACTGCAACACCGACAATAAGGAGCATAGCCCCGACACCCATAATGAGGATGTTCTCCCGAACTTCCAGTACGCCGAATATGATGAGCGGAACTACACTGAGGATACAAAGTACAACACCTATGGTCACCTTTGTGGCCATGATCATACGATTACGCTCCTCTTCGGTTTTCACAAAACTCTGTGTCTGGTAATCCAGAATAAATTCGCCGTTCTTGTCCAGATCGTATCTTCCGAACTGTACACCGCTCATGATGAATAGTCCGACTGCTACCGCAACCATGGAGAAAAGAATCATAAGTCCTATGGCAAGACCGCCATTATAGATACCCAATATTTCTTCGTTCTCAGTGGTGGACAGAATGATGAGAACAATCGGCGACCAGATAGCCAGTAAAACACCGATACCTACTTTATAGGATGCGGTTATTCTGTTTTCGATGAAATCCTTTGCGGTGTCGACGCTGATCACTTTTCTGTCAGGACGGATTTCCGCTTCTCTTAAAGCTTCCGATAGACCCAGTTCTTCGGCCACCTCATTCAGATTCCCGAAATCCGAAATGACAATACCCACGGCTTCATTCTCGGTTCTTCCTTCATTCTTAAGCTCGATGTACTTGTCTTCCATCATGTTCTGAAGCTCTTCCTTTGCTCGAAGAACCTCCTTGCTTCGGGGTAGAGTCATAAACATATTTTCCAGATAGATTTTGATGGTTTCCATTATTATTGTCCCCTTTCTATGAATTTCTCAATAACTTCCTTGGTCAGATCCCATTCCTCACATTTTTCATGATAATATTCTTTTCCAAGTGGTGTAATCTCATAATAAGTCCGCCTTTTACCGCTGGTCTCGCTTCCGAAAAATGAAGTGACATAACCGTTCTTTTCGAGCCTTGTGAATATGGAATAAAGTGTGGTTTCTTTCATGATATACTGTCCGTCGCTGTTCTCTTTGATCTTCTTTGCCAGCTCATAACCGTAGGACGGCTCCTTGAGCAGAAGATAGAGAATCATGGTATCGTTGTATCCTCTTAGGACATCCGAACTGATCAATGCGATCCCTCCTTAAAAGTATTTCATCTGATGTAGTACTTTTACTCTATCAGATGTAGTACGACAGGTCAAGTACTTTCAAAAAATAAAATGAGACAGAAAAAAATGTGTGTTTCACATTCTCTCTGTCTCATGGTTGTATTTCGTTTATTCCGGCTGCCACATGACTTTTCCGAAAGCCCTGAAGCGCTGATACCGTCTTTCCAGCAGTTCTTCAATCTCAAGCTTTCCGGTATTCTCCATAAAATCAGTGAGGATTCTGTTCATGTCTTCATACACTTTCAGAAAGTTTTCATTGATGTCATCATATTCTTTTACAATGCCTTCAATGATGCCCAGATCCAGAAGATCGTCTGAGGTGATTTTCATGATTTCGCTTGCTTCCTTCGCTCTTTTTGAATCCTTATAGAGTATGGATGAAAATCCTTCAGGAGACAGTATGGAGTACACCGCATTCTCCAGCATATAGACTTCATCCGTAGAGGCGAGAGCCAGTGCGCCTCCGCTGCCGCCTTCACCTGTAATGAAGGAGATCATGGGCACTTTAAGGGTTGCACTTTCATAGAGACACCTCGCTATGGCTTCTCCCTGCCCTCTTTCTTCCGCTTCCACAGCGCATCCGGCTCCTTTTGTATCAATGAGCATAATCACCGGTCTTCTGAACTTCTCGGAAGCTTTCATCATTCTCAGGGCTTTTCTGTACCCTTCAGGATTCGGACTGCCGAAGTTCCTTACAATGTTCTCTTCGATATCTCTTCCTCTTGTAATGGCAATGACCGTTACAGCTCTCCCTTTATAGAAGGCAAGACCCGAAACAACTGCCTGATCATCTCCGTAAAGCCTGTCGCCTTTGAACTCAGTGAAGTCTGTAAAAAGAGCGGCTATGTAATCCAATGGAAGCGGTCTGTCCTTGTCTCTTGCTTTTAACACTCTGTCCCATGCACTCATCTATCTACCTCCATGCAAGAGAAGAAGCTTATGAAGATAAGATTTCATCTCTTTTCTTTTAACTACAGCATCAAGAAACCCGTGCTGCATGAGAAACTCTGCGCTCTGGAAATCCTCGGGCAGTTTTTTTCTTATGGTTCCCTCAATCACACGTCTCCCAGCGAAACCGATCAGTGCTTTTGGTTCTGAAATGATGATGTCCCCAAGCATGGCAAAGGATGCGGTCACCCCTCCTGTTGTCGGATCTGTTGGAACAGAGATATAGAGAAGACCTTTATCGGAATGTTTTTT
Organism: Proteiniclasticum sp.; assembly: GCF_032054185.1. Classification (NCBI taxonomy): domain Bacteria; kingdom Bacillati; phylum Bacillota; class Clostridia; order Eubacteriales; family Clostridiaceae; genus Proteiniclasticum; species Proteiniclasticum sp. Next base: position 53,995 of record NZ_DAMBTF010000012.1, on the reverse strand, counting down.
GACGGCAAAGGATGCCTTGCTCATCTGCATGAGAGAAACAATCCCTTCCTGCATCCGCGCTCCACCTGAGGCGGAGAAAATGATGAGCGGAAGACTATGGAACTCTGCAAACTCAGCAAGAGATGCGATCTTTTCACCGATGGCTGCCCCCATACTGCCCATGATGAAATTTGAGTCCATGACCCCAAGAGCCGCCTTGATCCCCCCGATGGTGGCGTACCCCGTAATGACCCCTTCTTTCAGCCCTGTCGCTTTCTGCACTTTCTGTATTTTCGATTCGTAATCGGGAAAATCCAGAGGATTTATGCCTACGATATTTCCGTTGATTTCACGAAAAGTGGCTTCATCCGTAATGAGTTCTATTCTTTCCCAGGCGCCCATCCGTTCGTAGGTACCGCACTTGGGACAGATGAGACTGTTTTTCTTCAGATCCTCTTTAAGAACCAGCTTTTCGCAGCCCCTGCACTTATGCCACATGCCCTCAGGAACAGAAGGTTTTCTGTCTGCTTTTTCTTCCGTGACCACAGCATGGGTATGAAGGGTAAAATAATTTCTTTTTTTCTTGAATATCGCCAATTTCTTTTACCCCCTAAATCGGTCCAAGGTCAGTGTATGATAGTTTCCGGTTTCAAAAAACGGATGACTGAGTATCTCTTCCTGGTAAGACTGGTTGGTGATGATGCCCTGAATGGTCAGCTCATATAGTGCGCTTCTCATTTTCAGAATGGCCTCATTCCTGTTTTTTCCATGTACGATGATTTTTGCCACCATGGCATCGTAATAGGGAAGGATGGCAGATCCGTTATAGCATCCGCTGTCGACTCTGACACCGTTTCCTGAAGGAAAGTGAAGAAAATCGATTGTTCCCGGAGATGGTGCAAACCCATTGTCGGGATCTTCCGCATTGATTCTGCATTCAATGGCATGACCGGAAAACGAGATCTCCTCTTCGGTGAAGGAGAGCTTTTCGCCTAGTGCGATTCTGATCTGTTCTTTGATGAGATCAACTCCTGTAACCATTTCGGTTACGGGATGTTCCACCTGTATTCTCGTATTCATTTCCATGAAATAGAAATGACCGTCACTGTCCATAAGAAACTCGATGGTTCCCGCACCGAGATAGTCCGAGGCTTCAGCAAGAGCCACTGCGCAGCTGCCCATTCTTTTTCTCAAATCATCTGATAGACTTGGTGATGGAGACTCTTCAAGGACTTTCTGCTTTCTTCTCTGAAGTGAGCAGTCTCGTTCCCCAAGATGCACGGTATTTCCGAAACTGTCGCGAAGAATCTGGAATTCGATGTGTCTGGGTTCCTGAAGATATTTCTCAAGATAGACACCATCTTCTCCAAAGTTTGCCAGGGCTTCATTCTTTGCACCGGAAAAAGCACTCTTCAGCTCCTCTTCCCTCTCAACGATTCTGATTCCTTTTCCGCCACCACCAGAGGAGGCTTTTACGAGTATCGGATAGCCGATTTCTCTTGCTGAAATGAGCGCGTCCTCATAGGTATCCACTTCTCCGTCTGATCCCGGCACAACCGGAACCCCTGCCTTTTTCGCCATGTCTTTCGCCATGGCTTTGTCTCCCATGCATTCCATGGTTTCCTCGCTGGGTCCTACAAATCCGATATTGCATTCTCTAAGAAGTCTTCTGAACAGCGGATTTTCAGAAAGAAAGCCATATCCAGGATGGATGAGACTTACCTCTGAGAGCACTGCAGCGCTGATGATATTTTCCATATTGAGATAGCTGTCTTTGGAAAAATTCTTCCCGATACAGTAAGCCTCATCTGCAAGTTTGACATGCAGCGCATCCTTATCCGCCATGGAATAGACCGCCACCGTCTCGATATTCAGTTCATGAGCCGCTCTAAGAATCCTTAAAGCGATTTCTCCTCTATTGGCTATGAGTATCTTCAATCTGACCACCTATCCTAACATGAATATTAATTCCGCCTCGCAGACGAGTACCCCGTCCACGTAAGCTTTTCCCTTACCTTTGCCATATGAACTTTTCAGTCTGTCTATGGTCACTTCCAGTCTTAATGTATCTCCAGGTACAACCTGTTTTCTGAACTTCACATTATTCAGTCCACCGAAAAACGGTGTCTTGTCCTTATTTGCCTCTAAAGTGAGGATGCCATAGGCACCAGTCTGTGCAAGAGCTTCCACGATGAGTACACCGGGCATGACCGGATACTCGGGATAATGACCTTTAAAGAACTCTTCGTTGTAGGTCACATTCTTAAGTGCCGTACAGCTTACGCCAGGTTCCACTTCGAGGATCCTGTCGATGAGAAGAAACGGCGGTCTATGAGGCAGCACTTTCATGATTCCATTGATATCGATCATCCGTTCTCCTCCTCTATCAGGAACAGCACCTTCCCGTAATCTGCCATGTCACCGTCTTCAAGAAGAACCTTCGTTATGGTTCCGCTATGTGGGCTCCTGATTTCATTCATGATTTTCATGGCTTCAAGAATACAGAGCACATCACCCTTCTTCACTTTCTGTCCGAGCTTCACAAACGTTTCATCCTTCTCAGATGGTCTGCTGTAGAACGTCCCCACAATAGGTGATGTCACCTCAGTCAAGTTTTCTCTGTCAGGCTCCATCTCTGTCTTCACTTCTGCAGTCTCTTCTTTTCTCTTCTTTTCCTGCATGGTCTTATCCGAATCCTCTTTTATCCTCTGAATGGAAGGTTTAGTCAAAGAAATCTCTGAGCCGTCATTTCTTGCCGCTTCAAACTCGTCACCCTTCAGCCTTACTTTCAGTGAAGAAAGATCTGAGACTTCAAATTTTTCAAGAAGCAGAAGTATATCACTTAGTTCCATTATTTACCCTCCCATTTCTTAAAGAGCAGCGTTGCGTTGTGACCGCCGAATCCTAATGAATTGGACAGTACATAGGACGCATTAGCCAAGAGCCCTTCTCCGATGATGATGTTCGCTTCGATCTCAGGATCGATGTTTACTGTATTGACTGTAGGTGGCAGATAGCCTTCTCTCATACTGAGAAGAGAAACGATGGACTCAACAGCGCCTGCGGCACCCAGAAGATGTCCTGTCATGGATTTTGTGGAAGACACAGGTACCTCTTTTCCAAAGAGACTCACGATGGCCATGGACTCCAGTCGGTCGTTCATCGGGGTGCTGGTTCCATGGGCATTGATGTATCCTACCTGATCGGGTGTAATCTCTGCTTCTTCAAGTGCCTTTTTCATAGCCATCTGCGCACCCTTGGCTTCAGGATGAGGTGCAGTGATGTGGTAGGCGTCAGACGTCGAGCCATAGCCCACAACTTCGCCGTAGATCGTTGCACCTCTTAATAGAGCGCCATCCAGGCTTTCAAGTATCAGCACGCCTGCACCTTCCCCCATGATGAACCCTGCTCTGTCCTGATCAAAGGGAATTGAAGCCTTGAGCACATCATCCGTCTCGTTGAGCGCCTTCATATTGGAGAATCCTGCAATGGCCATGGGTGAAATCGATCCTTCAGTACCCCCTACGATAGCGGCTTTGGCATAGCCGTGCTTGATTGCTCTGAAGCCCTCTCCAATGGAGTGTGTACCTGAAGCGCATGCGCTCACCGGTGCATAGGAGGATCCCATGGCGTTGAATCTCATGGAGATCTCTCCTGCGGCCATATTGACGATATTCATGGGAATAAAGAACGGTGATACACGACCTGGTCCCTTTTCCAGATACTTCTCCATGTTTTCTTCCATGGTATGCAGTCCGCCTATCCCTGATGTGATCAGCACACTGACATCAAACGGGTCATAAACCCCCATAAATCCTGAATCTTTCACCGCTTCCTCTGCTGCAACAACAGCCAGCTGAGTGAACCTGTCCATTCTTCTTGCTTCCTTTTTCCCGATGACCTCGGAAAGATCGATTCCTCTGACTTCAGCTGCAAGATTCGCCTTGAACTCTGAAGCGTCAAAAGACTCTATCGGTGCGATTCCGCATCTTTTAGAACGCAGACCTTCTGTAAATTCTCTGATGTCATTTCCTATAGGTGATACAACACCCATTCCCGTAACTACTACACGATTCATAAAAGAATCCCCCTTACATACTCATCCCACCATCAACGGCAATGACCTGGCCCGTGATGTAGTGGCTTTTGTCACCTGCCAGGAAATAGGCAAGGTGAGCGATATCTTCAGTCTGTCCAAGTGTTCCTTTAGGAATATCCATAAGGATTCTTTCCTTCACTTTGTCGCTCAGGACATCTGTCATGTCTGTCTCGATGAATCCCGGCGCGATGGCATTACAGGTGACGTTTCTCTTGGCCAGCTCTTTGGCTACAGACTTAGTAAGACCGATGATGCCTGCTTTTGAAGCCGCATAGTTTGCCTGTCCGGCATTTCCGCGTACACCGACCACCGATGAGATGTTGATGATGCTTCCTGTTCTCTTTTTCATCATGACTGCACTTGCTGCTTTTGTCATATTGAAAGTTCCGATGAGATTGACATCGATGACTTTTCTGAAATCATCCGCTTTCATTCTCAGCATAAGATTGTCTTTTGTGATCCCTGCATTATTTATGAGCACATCGACAGTACCGAAAGCCTCTAGAGTTTCCTTCACGATCCGGTCCGCATCCTCTTCAATCGATACATCCCCTTTTACGGAGATAAATGACGCTTCCATAGCTTCAAGCTTTGCGATGAGTTCAGCCGGCTCCTTTGTGCTGTAATTGACCACAACGTTATGGCCTCTTTCCGCAAAGTAAAGTGCACAGGCTGCACCGATTCCTCTTGAACTTCCTGTTATGATACAGGTCTTATTTTCCATTTTGATTCTCCTTTATCACCTGGACGGTTTTTTTGAATTCCTCAACATCATTGATTGTAAAAACCTGCCCTTTTATCTTATTCTGTTTCAGAATGGAGCCTAGAGCCTTTCCTGGCCCCAAAAGGATATGAATGTCACGTTCACTGCTCTCAAGCTTAAAGAGGCAGGAATCGAGCAGGACAGGCTTATGGATGTGGTGCATAAGAATCTCTCTAATGTCGTCCTCTTCGCTGTAGAAGTCTCCCTTGAGATTGGACAGGACAGGCAGTTTCGGCCTGTTGAATGTGAAAAGATCAAGATAGTCCTTGAATTTAACCGCCGCACTTTCCATAAGGTCAGTGTGGAAGGCTCCGGAAACATTAAGAAAAGTGATTTTCTTTCCGCCGTATTCTCTTATTCTCTTTTCGAACTCTTCCTTAAGTTCGAGCTTTCCGCCTATAACGTTCTGGTTTTCCGCGTTGCAGTTTGAGATAGTAACACCATCAAGTCCTTTCAGCGATTCTTTCACCGCCTCTCTTGGCATGAAGGAAACCGCTGCAAGAAAACCTCTGTTCTCAATGGACGCCTTCTGCATGAGGTATGATCTTCTCTTTAGAAGTCTCATGGTGTCCTGTCTGTCCATAACACCGGCATAGGTAAGCGCTCCATATTCTCCCAGGCTAAGGCCAAGAACATTGTCTGCCGTTATTCCTTCTTCACGCAGAAGCTGTGCGATGCCATAGCTCATGGTGAAAATCGCAAGCTGAGCATTTTCAGTTTCGCTGAGCTTTTCATCCTCATTGAGGACTGAAACAAGATCCGTTCCGCAGATCATTCCCGCTTCTTCGATCAGTATTCTGTATGAGCTGAATTTTTCATAAAAATCTAGCCCCATGATTTTAAACTGGGCACCTTGCCCGGGAAAGTGCAGATTTATTTTCATTTTCTTCTAATAGGCAGCAGTATTCACTGCTGCCTCTCCTTATTTCTCATATGTGATGTATTTCGATCCTTCAAGAAGAGATGCGAGGAGTTCCTCACAGGTTCCTTTTTTTCTCACAAGACCTGCAATCTGGCCTGACATGAAAGATCCTTTTTCAAGATCGCCAAGGACAACTGACTGGTATAGCGATCCTCTTCCCAGTGATTCGTACTCTTCCATGGAGCCTCCGTTCTTCTCCAGTTCCTCAAACTTTCTGGATAATCTGTTCCGAAGAACCTGAACGGGGTGGCCCGTGAATCTTCCCGTTACGGTTGTGTCGATGTCACTTGCTTCAATGATCATATTCTTGTAGTTCTCATGGGCTTTGCATTCCTCTGCAGGAATGAAGTATGTCCCCAGCTGAACGCCCTCAGCACCTAAAGTGAAGGCTGCATCTACACCCCTGTAATCTGCAATGCCTCCGGCACCGATGACCGGAATACTCACTGCATCCGATACCTGAGGAAACAGGACCATACTGGAAAGTTTTCCGATATGTCCACCCGCTTCGTTGCCTTCTGCAACTACAGCATCAGCACCGAGCTTTTCCATTTTCTTCGCCAGCGCGACGGAAGGTACAACCGGTATGACTTTTATGCCCGCCTCGTGAAAGGCTTTTATGTATTTACCGGGATTTCCTGCTCCTGTTGTGACACAGGCCACTTTTTCTTCGATAGCCACTTGTATGACCTCATCCTTGAAAGGACTAAGGAGCATGATGTTCACGCCGAAGGGTTTATCCGTCAGTTCCTTCGCGGTTCTGATTTCTTTTCTGATGATTTCGCCTTCAGCATTTCCCCCGGCGATGATACCAAGACCACCGGCATTGGAAACGGCTGCTGCAAGCTTTCCATCAGAAATCCATGCCATTGCCCCCTGGAATACAGGAAACCTGATTCCGAGGAGCTGACAGACTCTATTCTCCATGCTGCACCTCTTATGAATTGACTTTGGATTCTATATGATCGACCACGTCTTTAACGGTTTTCAGTGATTCCGACTCTTCCATAGTGATGTCGAATTCTTCTTCGATCTGCATGACCAGTTCCACAAGGTCCAGGGAGTCGATGCCCAGTTCTTCAAAACTGGATGTCATTGTTACCTCTTCTTCACTGAGGCTCAGTTCCTTAACGAGTATTGCTTTCACTTTTTCAAAAATCATGATGATTCCTCCTAAATTTTTTTTATTATGACAATATAAATTGGTTAACGATAATTACATGTTCCACTCAAGGTAGACAGCGCCATAGGTCAGGCCTCCGCCGAATCCCACAAGAGCGATTCTGTCTCCGTTTCTTAGCGCATGATTCTGATTCATTTCATCCAGCGCGATGGCTATGGATGCTGCTGAAGTATTCCCGGTCTTTTCGATGTTGATGAAGAACTTCTCCATGGGAATGTCCAGCCTTTTAGATGCCGCTTCTATGATTCTAATGTTTGCCTGATGCGGAATGATATGGTCCAGTTCGTGGATATTGCCGTTTCCTCTTGCTACAGCGGCCTTCATTGCTTCAGGAAGGATATTCACGGCAAACTTGTACACTTCTTTACCGTCCATATGGACGAGATGCTCGAACGGCTTTTCTCCGGTAAGCACATTACTGACCGGGAAGGTTCCGGTATTGAGGCAAGCTGCCTTTGTACCATCTGAGCCCGTGATGATTCCTTTTATACCGTCGCCCTTTGTGAGGACTGCAGCCCCTGCTCCGTCTCCGAAAAGAACGCAGGTGGATCTGTCTTCAAAATCGGTGATCTTGGTCAGCACCTCTGCCCCGATAACAAGGATGAATCCCATGTCGGGAAGGTTCAGAAGAGCCTCAGCAACCTCAAGACCATAGATGAATCCGGTACATGCCGCATTAAGGTCAAGGCAGGATGCATTTACAGCACCTAGTCTTGCCTGAACATAACAGCTGGTGTTCGGTACCAGTGATTGAGGTGTTGTAGTCGCAACGAGGATATAGGAGAGCTCCTTCGCTCCTATTCCTGCATTTTTCAATGCCCGGGCTGCAGCTTCATAGGCCAGGTCCCCGGTATTTTCATCACTTTGAGACATATGTCTTTCCTTGATACCGGTTCTTGTGACAATCCATTCATCAGTGGTATCCACATATTTTTCCATCTCTTTATTCGTTACGATGCTTCTAGGCAGGTAACTTCCTGTTCCTATTATTCTTGCCACTAAAGAACCCTCCAAACTCATTTGATTGTTAAAATATTTGACTCTCAAACTATATACTTATATTTCAACCTCTTCAATGCATCGATTCAAGGCATTTAACCATCATATGCTCTGTTTATCTCCGTATTCCTTTAATATCATACATGATTTCATTTTCTCGGTTTTTAAAAAACTTATAAGATTTGAGTGATGCCCTATGATTTGCCTTATTCTGGTATCCGGTTGAACTTCAACGGTATTCCTGGAAATCTTCAGCATAAAAAAAAGATGCCCTTAAAGCATCTATTTCATGATTATCCGGTTTAAGCAGATTTTAAGCACCATGTTTTACTACGTAAGTCTCCTCTGTCTCCACGATTCCCGCTTTTGAGGTCAGGATACCGAGATAGGCGAAGAACACATAATACACCATGACGACCTGTATGTTGAAGAACGCCTGAACCATATATCCGATTATCGCAGCGAGTAAAGGCACAAAAGCAGGATGCAGTTTCAGTCTCGAAAAGCCCTTCTTAACGGATAGGAACACAAATCCGAGATATGCTGCAAGTGACAGAAGTCCTGAGGAGACAGCAATATTGAGATATTCGTTATGGGACTTGTCCCAGTTGACATACTTTCCGAAATCCGAAATGATTTCTCCCCTGAAATATGTATTCATGGCAATATACATGGTATCCAGTCCATAGCCGAAAAGCGGTCTCATCTTGATCAGTTCGATGACCTTCCCCCAGACATAGACTCTCATGGAACCGCCCATTGCGGCTCCCTCTTCCCGTTTTACAATTTTGGAAAAATCATAGAATACTGAGAGAAACCTGACCATAAAGATATTATTGGACGTAAAGGCAAAAAACAGAATCACCGCAAGAGATGAGGACAGAACAATGATCACCTTCTTGATTTCCGCTCTTTCAAAACCTCTGCTCACCTTGTGGATGACGAGAAATGCGATAAGCGATATAAAAGCACCGATCCATGCCCCTCTTGTCTGGGTGCATAAGAGTCCAAGAAAGAGAATATTGTAGGCAAACAGTCCAGACTTCCAGCCCTTGTAAAAATATAGATAGATTGGGATCGGGATGGACAGAACAAGATATGATCCCAGGAAATTCGGATTACCCATGGTCGCAAAAGCTTTATTGGTCCATTTCAGTCCATAAAGATCTGCAGGTATAGGATCGATATTATAAAACTGAAGTATTCCGTAGATGGCTATGATCATCGAGGTCACGGTAATCAGCGGAAACATCACTTTCTCCACATTCTTAGCATTTCTTGCAATGAGATAGCTGAAAACATAGAGTACAAAAGCAATAAATCCATCATAACGGTAAGCTGAACCAACAAGTGAAATGGACGGATCCATCGAGAAGAAGATTGAAATGACCACTAGAATAAAATACCCTCCCAGAAAGCGGTTTTCAAGGGTGTCTTCCATAAAGGTCACACTGTCTCTTCTTCTTATACAGATGTAGAGGAAGAGAATGGAGATGATGGAGAGAAAGATCAGTTTTGTCCATGAGGTTTCGAGGGTTCCGTCGATGGGAATGAGTACAAGTGGAATAAATCCTATTACGAGATAGAACAGTAAATTTTTGACTTTAATCATTTCAGTATCTTTATTCATATTGCCTCCAGCGCACATCAAGTATTGAATATCATTATAAATATGTATCATCATTCTATAATACACGAATAACGGTCTTATCATACATTATATTCAGTTCTTGTTCCAGTAAATGACATAATCGTTACACAGCCTGGTTTCGGACTGCTGTCTCGATGAAACTCTATCTACAAAAAAAGACATACCCATTAAATAGTATATCTTGATTCATGCTTTTATCCTTCTGCCTGTTCCTTTATGGTTTTGATTCGGAAGAAAAAGTAGTAATAAAGGAACACGATCATTCCGCCCATGAAAATTTTACCGTAGATATTAGGCATGGCAATAAGTGACAGAAGCATCATAGTCGTTGACAATGTGAGCAGTGACGCTTTCGTCTTCCTGGTCATGGACCGGTTTTCATAGTAGGTCTCCAGATACTTCTTATAAAGCTTCGTGGCGGTGAACCATCTTTCGAAACGCTCAGATCCCCTTGCAAAACAGGCGGATGCCAGAAGAAGAAACGGTGTTGTGGGAAGGACGGGTATGACCGCTCCAAGGGCACCTAATCCGAAAAATATGAATCCCAGGGTGATGTAGATAATCTTCAAGTCAGGAACCTCCTCAGGTGATATTTCTTCAATCACTGATTTTTTATTTTTTAAGTATGCCACAGCTGATAATCATTGTCAATTTGTATAAAATAAAGCCTGCAGGTAATCTGCAGGCTTGACTCAGTATTCTCATCAGAATTTTCGCATATGATCGTCACCGACAGTTCTGTTCATTTCAGCCAGACGATCAAACCCTTCTTCCTCTTCTGCAGCAAACCGGTCCTTCATATCAAAACCGCCTTCTAACGTAGCAAGTTCATCTTCATACATAGCAACTCTATCTTTCAGGTATCTGATTTTCTTTCTGAGAAGCCTGATTTCTTTGTAGGTGTTCTTTGGTTCCCTATTGTCCAGATTCTCCCATTTTTCGCCCAGCGTCTCTTTTTCCTGTGGAGTTTTTGTCCCTATATTCATGATGCGGACACTTTCGTGTCGTTCACCTCCTATACCATAAAAAGTTGCGTCATAGCTATTAAATACAGTATATAAGGTGAAGATAAAATCCGTAGAAACAAAGTATGAACGGACCTTTAATCCTTTCTTATTTTGTGAAAACGTTTATACTGTCTCTCAGAAACTCTGCAGCCCCTTCTTTATCCTTGTCATAGTAGACTTTAAATCTTTCATCTGCTACATACATCTCTGCAAGGCCTCTGTGCGCTTCTTTGTCGTAGACAGGCCAATATATGGATATCCACTCCTTGTGAAGCTTTGCAACTTCCTGGGCAGCTTCTGAAGAAGGATCACCTGTTTCCATCGCCACATACAGCTTTTCGATGATTTCGGCACCTAAACGTTCAGCTTTCTCATAGGTTTCCTGTGACTGATTCTGGTATTTCCTGTTTGACTCCTCAACCACAACCTCACCATATTTCTCTCTGATCTCTTTTCCATATTTTTCCTCGTTCACTTTGAGATTTTTTTCTTTTAATCCCTGAAATTTGTCCTTGTCTTTCATTTTTGTCTCTCCTTTCATTTCCCGGATACTCTCATCCAGATTAGTAAGCATTAGATCGATCTGTTTTCTTTTGGCGATGAGTTTTTCTTTATGTTCCACAAGCGCTTTTTCCCGATCATAATTCTGTCTGCTCATGATTTCGGAGATCTTTTCCAGGGGCAGTTCAAACTCCCTGTAAAAAAGAATCTGCTGAAGCCGGTTGACTTCTTCCTGACCGTAGATCCGATATCCGGTGGAGCTTACCCTCAATGGAGAAAGCAGACCGATTTCGTCGTAATATCTCAACGTCCTGCTGCTGACTCCTGCCATTTTACTGATTTCTTTGATGCTGTATTCCATTTTTACTCACCTCCATGTTTTCATGATATACCTTAACGTTACGTCAAGGTCAAGCGATTATTTTAAAAAAGAGCAAAAAAATTAAGACCTTGAAACAAGGTCTTAAATTGCCATAAATAGAAAGATGATGATCAGAACAGGAGAAATCATCCAGGAGTATTTCTGCATTTTCGTATACATAGCTGGAAGCTCCACTTCACCTTTAAATTTCAGGTTTTTCAGTCTGAAGAAGAACTTGGGAAAGAATACGTCTACCATGAGCGAGCTGAGTATCAGCGCAGAAAAAATAAGCATGGACAGATTGCCCCGATATCTTTCATTCAGCCGGTTAGCAAGTATGACCAGAAGAATCGGATCCGGATTCTTTGCACTGTACTTTTCATTTGTTGCAGCCTTATACCCGTAATAGGAAATCGTATCACCTGCACTGGTTGTAAGAATTCCTTTTTCACGATCGAGTAATCCACTGAAGATCACTAAATTGTTCGAATCGAACAATCTGATCTTCTGACCGTCCTCTGAAGATTCCATGACATACTCGCTGCTCTCTCCATCCTGAGAAACTTCAATGAGCTTATCGGTTATTTTCATGGTCGTCAGATGAATTTCTGTTTCGCCGTACTCTGTTCTGCCTATATACTGTGATGTAAGTCCTTTGATTTCATTTTGCTCATGCATGAAACTGCCATAGTAGTCTACACCTGTCTGGAAAAAATTACCAAGGTAAAAATAAAGCGCAATACCCGCAATCAGTACCATGCAGAGAATAAAGATCTTTTTGTTTTTTATATTTAAATTCATTTTCATGTTCATATATCCTTCATTTCAAGTCGTCCAACTTTATCATTATAGCATAAGTTGTTTGTAAGGGAAATATCACTTATGAATCTCCAGATGATTTGTGCTTCTCGCTTTGATGCAATATTCTGATATCCATTCTTCCTGCTTCTGGCTTTGCTGGACTCTGTTTAATCACTTATTATTTTATTCACAATTCCTTAACATCAGCATAAATATGTAATAAAGAGTCAGATTTATTATAAAAATCCGGATGGAAAAGCCGGCATATCATTGCCGGCTCATAGGCTCTATTCGTTTTTAAATGTCGGATACATGAAGGTCAGATTCAGCTTGACATTGTTTTTCGCTTCATAGCTTTCAATCTGAGTTTTGATTCTTCCCGCCTGCTTCTGTGACCAGCCGAGATCTGTCGCATACTCATGTTCCATATTTTCAGGGAAGTTGAATCTCATCTTGAATAATGTGTTCTGGTTGTTGTTTGCACGGTTGATGTAACCCTGACTGATCCACTTGGCTCCACCCAGGATTGCCTCATCAACAGAGAACCACTTTTCAGTATAAGCTTTCTGCGCTCCCCATAGGTTAGCATTGACGTCCCATGCTCCGATACCGAAGACATTGTAGACAAGTTTTGTACGGTCAGCTTCAGGAATTCCGCTAGGGACAATGCTGGTCGCATCGCCGAATCTGGTATAGGTATCTGTGACATACTGTCCTTTTGCAAGAGTAGATGTTCCTCTGCCTGTTTCATGAATTGCATGTGCAATCAGGTAGAACGGGTTGACCCCATAGGTTTCAGCAGCGGTCAGGAATGCCTGTCCTTTATTCTCAAGTACACCCATACCCGTCAGTATCCCATTCAGCTCTGCTGCTGTAATGGTGAGATCTCCTGCCTTGTATTTAAGATTCATGAACATATATTTGTCGGTGTCATTGAAGAGATAATTTCCCGGATCCATATGATACTGGATCTGATTCAGTGTCGCTGTAGCGCTGGAGACTTTAGGTGCGACACTCTTCTTGCTTTCAATTGCAGCATAGTAATCTCTCGTATTCACCTGAGCTTCAGGGATAAAGTTTGCTGTGTCGGTACCTTTAAGGACTATGGTCTTAGCATATACCGATCCATCTTTTCCTGTAAGTTCAATTCTCACTGAATTCATTTTAGCTGGAACAAGATCTGCCGCTTTCAGGATGAAGGAGTAATTTGCATTCTTATACCCTGTATAGGTAGTGTATGCACCTGTTCCCGCTGAAGCTGCGCCATAGGCAGCTGCACCTTTGTTTACTCCATTGACATAATAGTTCACGCCACTTACGCCATCTGAGTTCAGTGCATAGCCAGTTACTGCTACATCGGAACCTGGAACGCTCTGACCATCTGTGAGTCCGGAAACGGCAATCACAGGTCTGGGTTTGGTCATATAGAAAGTGGTTGTGACTTCTTTCACTGAACCATCTAGAGCTGTAGATCTGACCACCAATGTATGTCTTCCTGCTGAAAGAGTGGATTTGTCTATAGTCAGGCTGAATCCGAGATTACTCAGTGTATATCCTTCCTTATAAAGATCATTGAGTTCAGGTCTTTCATATCTGGTCACTGCGACTGCTTTTCCGTTGACGGTTGCGGTCACATCTCTGACGCCATCTTTAGTTACAGCTCTACCCTTTACGGTTACATTCACATTGTCATAAGTAGCTTTCAGATCATCAAGCAGTAGTACTGCCGGTTTAGCAACGACTACAGGATCTTCCACAGGCACTTCCGGAACGGTAGGCTGTGAAGGTTCTGGAACCATTGTATTCAGGTAGGCAGATGAAACCCATCCGCTCTTTCCATTATAGGATACATTTGACCATCCGTTTGCTGTGGAGTAGATAGAAACACTTGACCCTTTAGGTATTGTCAGAATGATTCCATGCGTAGTACCTGCTCCGGATCTCATATTGAGATTCTCCTTAGTTGTACTTGTACCGATTATTACTGGTACTGAAGGAGATGGTGTCGGAGTAGGTGTTGGAGTAGGTGTTGGTGTTGGCGTTGGAGCTGGAGTTGGAGTTGGAGTTGGTGTCGGCGCTGATGGTACCAGTGCTGTCAGATATGTTGTGGAAACCCATCCGGTTCTCCCGTTATAGGTCACTCTGGACCAGCCGTTAGAGCTCGAAAGTACAGATACCTGGCCACCCTTAGGTATGGTCAGAAGAATTCTGTAACCTGTTCCTGCTCCACTTCTCATATTCAGATTTACTGTCGTTTTGCTGGTGCCGAGGACTCCAGGAGCAGGCGCTGGCGCTGGTGTAGGAGTCGGAGCCGGCGCAGGTACTGAAGGTGCTGATGGAACCAGTGCGGTAAGGTAAGTGGTGGAAACCCATCCTGTCTTACCGTTATAGGTCACTCTCGACCATCCATTTGAAGCTGATAATACAGATACCTGTCCACCCTTAGGTATAGTCAGAAGAATTCCGTAACCTGTTCCTGCCCCACTTCTCATATTGAGATTCACTGTAGTTTTACTTGTACCCAGGACGCCTGGTGCTGGTGTCGGCGCTGGAGTTGGAGTTGGAACCGGTGCTGGTGCTGGTGCAGGTGCAGGTGTATTCTGATATGAACTCAGATACGCACTGCTTACAAAACCGGTCTTTCCGTTATATGTCACCTTTGACCAGCCGCTGGTACTGTATATCACGCTGACCTGTCCACCCTTTGGAATCGTCAGCATGATTGCATAGCCTGTTCCAGCCCCTGTTCTCATATTAAGATTAACCGTAGTTCTTGCAGTTGAGACTGCAGGTGCAGGACTGGTTGTAGGGGGCGGTGTAGTGGCAGCAACCTGGAAACTCACATATGCAGGATTTGCAGAAATATATAATCCGTTACTGAGCTTATACATCTCTTTGCCGCTTACGTTGAGTTTCTGCACAGCAGTGAATCTGGTACCGCTGCTAAACACCTTAGATCTTGCCGCCCAGTCTGGGCTTGAATAAGTCCAGATGGAAGATGCCTTGACAACGACAGTTCCCTGAGTCTGGTTTATGACGGTTGCGGCTTCGACAACTACTGGTGCGGAATAATCCGAAACGACAACGGAAGTCAGACCGACTGTTAATGCTATACTGGTTTTTAAAATAATATTTCTGACATTCTTACTCAGCATATCCTTTGTACCTCGCTTTTTCTTTAACTAAAATAGACGCAGTATCATAAATCGTTACAACATTGAACCATGTAGTATGTTTCAAAAGATAATGATTATCATCTTCTTATATCCTGTATACTTCTCTACCATAGATTATACCATCAGTATGAATTTTTTGTGCATAGTTGTGAATAATTTTCGCCAGAAACCAGTAAATTCACAAATTGGTTAAATGTTCAGGAGATAATTTTAATATAATTTATGCGCACATAATAACAGCACGATTCTCAGTAACGTATATACCGAAAATCATGCCGCTTGATATCTATTTTTCTTTAACCCTTTTACCGACAAGCGTCACGCAGTAGAGAGTCGGTGGGTTTAGCACTCTCATCTTCGCTCCACCTATTCCCGGACTTACAATCATATGCTTTCCCCCTAAGGTGTAGTGCCCTTTATCATATTTTGGCCAGAAAGAACGATCTGGAGACAAGAGACCACCCACCAATGGCACTCTGATCATCCCGCCGTGGACATGACCCGAAAATGTGATATCCGCACCAAAGTCTGCATAAGCTTCAAAATACAGCGGATTATGGGACAGGAGTATCGAGAATCCTTCTGCTGGTTCTCCGATTCTTTTTACGATTTCCTCCCTGTTTAACTGTAGATTGCCCAGATCATCATAGGTCTGTCTCAAGAATTTATTAGGCAGATTGAGTCCATAAAGAGAAATCTCCTCCTGATCTTTCTTCAGAAAGACTTTTTCATTCTCTAGAAATCTGATTCCTGCCTTATTAAGATCCGCCAGCAAGGCAAATTTTTCCTGTCTGCTTAATTCTTCCTCATGATTACCATAAATATAATATGAGGGGTACTTTTTACTTAAGCCGTTTGCGAGATGAAGAAAACTGTCTTTACCAATGGTTCTTTTATCAATCATATCTCCTGTATAGAATATGACTTCAGGACTGATCTTTTCTACAGCCCTGATCAGTTTTTCGTTCCCATTACCGTAATTAGAATTATGCAGATCAGAAATATGAAGAACCCGATAGCCATGGAATGCTTCAGGGATTCTATCAGACTTAATCTCCAGATTTTTTACTGAGAAAGTATAATTGTTCGTGTAATAGATCAGCGCAGCTGAAGCCGCTATACCCATAATATATTTCATAAGTTTATATCCTTTTACTAATTTCCAAAATGTTGAGTACCCAAAAGAACCTTGTACCCTTTAAAATATTTACCGGATTCATTTGAACGGACCACACCCACTCCGATGAATCGGTGAGTCGGACTGAGCATCTGTCGATTGTGACCATCAGAGTTCTGCCAGCCCACAAAAAGCTCTTCCGCTTCTATGTTGTTGACGAAGCCTGAATTTGATACAAATGCCAGATTCTCCCCGATCCCTACATATTTCAGACCAAGCTTATCCCACATAAGATAATCAAAAGGTCTGCCTTCAAGATTCGGGTTGTCATGACTGAAGTAATCGTGCTGCAGCATGGCAAGTGATTTATATCGGGCAGACTGAGACAGATCTTCTCTTCTCTCCAGCGGATGCAGATTATTTTCTGCACGATAGGTATTCAGTCTTTCCAGTATATAGTTCTCCGCTTCCACATCAAATTCATAGTCATGATACTGAGGAAGATCTGAAAACGCCTCATCCATTTTACGGCTGACATAAGTCATGCTGCCGGGGCTTTGAGTAATTGTCTCAGGGTTCTCACCCTCGATCTGATCATCTTCCTGATCATCATTAAAATCATTGATATAATCAGTGAACCTGTCGATGACATCATCTACAGAATCGCCTAGCCGGTCAAAAAAGTCATTGCTGCGTTCTTCAATCCTGTTGATGAAATCTTCAAAGGTGTTCATCTCATCCTCGATTGATCTTCCACATCCTGACACACTTAACCCAAGCAGAATCAACAGGAAAATAGATAGTGTCTTTCTTTTTTTCATCACTTTACTGCCTCCTCACGCCAATGGGTACTTTGTACTTATTCTAAACCAATAATGTTAAGAAACCATGAAAAGCAGCTTAATAATTACTGGAATAAGCAAAACTCCTTTCTCATGCCTAAGAAAGGAGTGTATAGGGATATGACTTTTATCGATAGAATCAAATCATTTTCTACCCAGTCTGATCGAATCGTCTTTTCTGAATCCGTTATAGAGCGATGTCCCGATTTCAATAAGTGTCATTACGCAGACAAAGGCTATGAGTCCGCTTATTAGAGCATCTATGCTGGTCAATCGGTTTACTCCAACATCTCCGATGATCTGATTGAGATCGTCTATGAATTCGGGATTGATGATATCTCCACTTAACAGGATCAGCGCCATAACACCAAGACTGATTAAGGCATCTACAGATGAGAGTATACCCAGAAGCTCATTCCATCTACCATAGATCAGTTTCAGTGTAGAGACGAATATGGAGAATGCTCCGGCTAGAAGTATGATGAACATATACCGGCTGACTGCATCTGCGTTGAATGCCCGAACAGGTTCCTGACCGCTTCTATAGATTGCAATGAGATCATTTCTGAATAGAAAAATATATATGGAGAAAATGGTAAACACTAAAGTGATAATCATCTCCACTTTTGAGATCTTTTTTCTGCTGACTGCCGGTATATCTTTAAGGCTGCTCACTTTGAACGGTTTATCTATGGAACTTCTGATTTCATCTATGGAGTCTGTTCTCTCGATGATGATGAAAAACAGAGTCACCCAGAATGCAAATCCCAGAAGCACGCTGAATATGGTTCCGAATCCACCGGCGATCACCGAAATGACATTACCTAGAGAGTTGATTTCTTCTCCCTGAGTCGCAAGATCGATGGCAAAAACAATTATCCCAAGCACCAGTGCAACCACCATAATGACCTTCATCACTTCGATGTAGGCGTGATACACTCTTGGTCCGATAATATAGTTGTCCTTGCCCATATAGGAGACCGCGAGGTCATATGGGCTACCCATTTCTTCCAGGACATGTACAATATTTTCCTCACTATGATCACCTTCAAGCATATCTTCGATGTTGGCTCTTAATTCTTTAGCAATCTCTTCCCGCTCTTTTTCAGGAAGATATTTTACGACTCCATAGACATATTTATCGATATGATTCATGATTCTTCCCCCTTCAATATTCTTTCCATGATGGAAACGGATTTTTCCCATTCATTGTTGAGCATCTCATATACATCCTGACCAAAAGTACTCAACCGATAGTATTTTCTGGGTCTGGATTCTGTTGTATCCCATTCACTGTCAAGAACTCCCTGTTTCTCCAGTCTTCGGAGCAAAGGATAGAGCGTGTTAGATTCAATGGGAATACCCTTCTCTACAAGCTTTTCCAGAAGTGAGTATCCATATTCAGGATTTCTCAGCTGACTGAGCACTGCAAGGGTCATGGTTCCTCTTTTCAGTTCGACAGTGAACGAACTGATAAATTCATCTCTTTTTTCCATTATCATCACCTGAACTTATTATACTGTACGTCACACAATATAGTCAATACTATAATGATTTAATTTCATTTTCACCGCAAAAAAATCCAGACTCTCGTCTGGACTCTTGCTTTGTGTATGGATTAATGATCATCATCAACTTCCTTGATTTCAAGGATATGATCATTATGCGCCAAGTCTCTCATCACCTGGTTAAGATTGAGTGAACGTGGAAGATTGATCGTATAGATACAGCTCTTTACACCATCGACTTCACTGGTCAGAAAACGCAGATTCACCATGTGGATATTCTGTTTTTCAAAGTACTCATCGATATAATCAACTGCTTTAGCTCTTTTGATAAAATCGACTTCCAGCTTGACATCTGCTTCTCCATGGAAAAGCTTGTGCTGTACTTTCTTAAGGGAAATCAGTACGATGACACAGATAATAAGTGATGCGATGCTGATCACATAATATCCGTATCCGATGGCAAGCCCCAATGTTGCAACAACCCAAAGGGTGGCTGCGGTAGTCAGGCCTTTAATGGATCCCTTGTTATGGATAATTGTCCCTGCGCCGAGAAAACCGATACCGCTGATAACCTGGGCACTCAGTCTTCCGTAGTCTGCGCGAAGAATATCCTTTAAGTTGGGATTGATCAATACCCTACGAATGATTTCTTCATTCATGTTCACTTGAATGAGAGCAATGACACATGCCCCGATACATACCAGGATATGTGTTCTGAAACCTGCCGGACGGTTTTTATATTCCCGTTCATAGCCAATGGAACCGCCGGCAAATACGGCAATGGCGAGCCGTAGAAGGATTTCTTCATAAGCCATTATTGCTCACCTCTTTTATAAACTAATGCTCATTATATCCTATTTCATCAGTTATGTAAACATTTACTCCGTTCGCCGCACATTGATAACAGCCGTTTCCCCAGATCTGTGTCCTGACTGATATAAACTTTTGATGCATTTTCTATTGTTGGAAACCGTAAACCCCAAACCATTAAAAATGAGCTTCTTATGAAACTCTTTCCTATAAGCGCTAATTCAGGATTTATGAAGACTATATCCAAACTACTTTGTAATCAGATCATCTATAAAATTATTCTTTCCGATTGAGAGCCTGTTTATATTTTTTATGTTTAAATAACTCAGTATGATATAGGATAACCCTGAAACGCCTATGATCAGACTACCGTTTACTGGGACTGTATTGACGTTGTCAACCAGCAGAAATGTAACTCCAGCTAATCCCAGAAAAAACACCAGTGATATAAACGAAGGGATGTGTTTTGCATAACCTTTCCGGACACTGAAAAGTGGTGTGACAATTCCTTCAGTGATGAATACGATTAATGTCATACCAAAGTAAAGAGGGAATATAATACTGCTTGATTCCCAGCTGAAACTGCTGTAGGCGCCTATGGATAAAAGACTGAAACATATAAAGAAATTGCCTGAGAGTTTAAGCAGAAACCCTGTGATAATTTCCCAGATACTTGGTCCGGCACTATTTTCAATAATATCCTTAACAAATCCGGTAAAATCACTGTTGACTGACTGCTCAAGACTGGATCCTCTAAGTTCCAGTTCCTGGGACATTCCAATTAGATCTCGTATAATCACCTGTGCATCATAAGAATTGATTTTGAAAATTGACATACTTTTCATGATGCTGTTTATGTTTTTTCTGTCCCCTTCTTTTAATGACATTAACTGTTTTGCATTTTCATTTTTCAGCAGTCTGACTTCACTTTTAAACATGGTTTCACTCTCCTTTTAATATTCGATCTACAGAATCTCTGACATCGTTCCAGACCATGATGAACTCTCTTAAAAACTCCTCCCCGATTTTTGTCATGAAATAATACTTGCGCTTGGGACCAAGCGGCGATTCCTTATAGACTGATGATATGATGCCCTTTTTTTCAAGCCTAACCAGTATCGGATAGATTGTTCCTTCCTTGACATCTTCAAACCCGAATCCCTGAAGCCTCGAGACAATTTCATAACCGTAGGTTTCTTCCATACTGATTATTTTTACAATACATCCTTCTAATGTTCCTCTGTTTAGCTGAGACTGATCAATCATTTTTTCACCTACCTTGTACTACCTAATAGCTTAACTACATTGTACAACCAAGTAGCTATGCTGTCAATATGATCATTTCTCTCTTTGTACTTTATTTCTCTATTCAATCGGATATCCTTTAAAACGAATTCGCTAAGCTGCACAGATCATCCAATTTTACTTTGCGGACCCGGTGAGCGGATCGTATCAAGAGCATCTGAAAATACGCATACTCATACCTGATGAGTCCATCATACGAAATAACGAAAATTCAAGCTAGAACCAGTAATAATTAGAATATTCAATCAACAATCTACTGGTTACGTATAACAGGCATTCTTAGACTTATATGCCCTCCCGATTTCTTGATAAATCCCCGCTTTTTCTATAAAATAATAGTATGAAGAGGAATAAACCTAATTAGGAGCAGTGATTCAGTTTAGGCATTCAGCTTCGAGAATTCTCCAATAGACTTTTATAACCTTAATTACACATAATCGACTATTTATTAAGTGTAATATCCGGTATCTGAAACGAAATTGGATGAATTCGATGGGTAACTTGTATGCAGAGTCTCGAGTCTATAAGAAGATGCTTAAAATGCATCGTGGTTAGACAAGAAACGTCAAGTTAAACCCAAAACAGAAAGGAGTGTACCATCATAAGTACACCAACAACCCAGACTCAGCTAGGATGGTTATTTGAATAATCAATTGCTTTATGTTTTATTTAGTCTATTGATTAAGAGAATGCCATCCTAGCACTGTTATGTCCGGAATAAACACAGTATAAAAGATATTCGAATTAAAACGGATGCGTGACCTTTAAAAAAGGAAACTGCATCCGTTCTTTTAATGTATATCTGATTAAGTCATTCTACTTCTGGCCGTAGGTTGCGATGAAATCACGAGCCAATCTTACAGCAACCAAGCTTCCTCCTCTACCTTTCACCTTCTCGATCATCACTGTTGTGATGAAAGGTTTTGCGGAATCCTTGTCGATAACAGAGAACCAGCCGATTTCTTCCCGGTTTGCCCCCTGGCCGACTTCTGATGTACCGGTTTTGCCATATAGAGAACGTCCTTCAATATAGGCTTCATGACCCGTTCCGTTTGGATCTGAAATTACATTCCCCATGTATCCAAGGACTTTCTCAGCTGTTTCTTCACTTACAACACCGGTTTCCACTACAGCTTTCTCATCCATAAACAGCTTAAGCTCTTTCATGGCTCCACTATCTGCGATGGCTGTATAAGCCTTAGGCAGTGTAAGCGAATGGAACAGTATCTGTCCCTGTCCGTAACCGGAATCTGCAAGAAGCATATCATTTTCCAGTGTTTCGTCATTTGTGATCTGTGATTTTTCGAATCCGAATCCCAGCTGATTTTCCTCACCCACACCAAATTTCTGCATACCTTTCATAAAGGCATCGGCACCCATATCAAGAGCCATCTGGGCGAAGAAGATGTTATCGGAATAGATAAATGCCTTCTCGATATCTACAGGCACACCAGGATCTGTCACTCTTGTTACGCTGTAATTTCCCCAGGAAGGATCAGCCTGCCAGTCTTTACCGGCGATATCAATCACTTTCCCCTCATCAAAACCTTGCGTCTCCAAAGCGATGGCTGCAGTCAGCGGCTTTATGGCTGAACCCGGTACATAACGTCTGGTGAAACGGTTCATGAGCGGATTTTTCGGATCATTAAGTAGAGCATTATATGAGGCATTGGAGTGTCCGAGAATAAACTGATTCGGATCATAGGAGGGAGAACTCACAAGAGCCTCCACTTCACCTGTTTCGTAGTTGACGACGGTTGCTGTACCCATTTCTCCGTTCATTCTTGCATAGAGTTCTGACTGTTTCTCAATATCGATGGTCAGCACAAGATCTTTCCCCTTATTGTTCATGAACGAGGAAAGGACTTCCTTCACATTGCCGTTCTCATCCACAAGAACCACTTCTGTACCTTTCTGCCCTCTCAGTTCTTCTTCATAAAGAAGTTCAAGTCCGGCTCTACCCACTCTAGTATCGATGGGAAAACCGAGAGGTTCAAGCTCTTTATACTCTTCGGCACTGACAAGTCCAAGATATCCGGTAAGATGTGCAGTTGCCGCTTTATAAGGATAGACTCGGTCTTTGACCACGCGGTAAATGATTCCTGGATACTGACTGATCAGTGAATC
The DNA here is from genome assembly GCF_032054185.1 of Proteiniclasticum sp. Classification (NCBI taxonomy): domain Bacteria; kingdom Bacillati; phylum Bacillota; class Clostridia; order Eubacteriales; family Clostridiaceae; genus Proteiniclasticum; species Proteiniclasticum sp. The sequence goes on along the minus strand of NZ_DAMBTF010000012.1, from coordinate 30,844 downwards.
TACCCGATTCTTATCATCCATGGAAACTTTCAGCATATCCACAAAAGTGTTATCTTTCACCCAGCTGAGCCCAAGACGCTTATTGATATACTCCTGTGTCAGCCCGAAGGTATCCGCCATAGCCTTTATCGCTGAAGCTTTTCCGGCCCCGAGATTTCCGGGAACCATCCCCACCCATAGCACTTCTCCATTTATGGCGATGGGTTTTCTGTTCCGGTCAAAGATTTCACCTCTTAGGGGTCCAACTTCTCTTGTTTCTACCTTATCTGTTTTCTTGAAGTTCTGATAGACAAGATCTGGTGAAAATGAAACTTTATAATTGTCGTTTCCTTCTTCATCCTCTTCTCTTACGACTTTTACATCCGTACTGTAGCTGATTTCCTCCTCCTGAACTTTCATCATGAGATTCATTGGAATTCGAGCACTTTCTTCGCCAGATACCTTTCTTTCCATATCGAAATCATTCATTCTGCTTTCCATTTTCGCTTCCGTTATGGGAATGGATTCATAGATGCCTTCATAAATCGAAAGGTATTCTTCCTGTGTGATGGATTCTCTGCTTGTCGCATCAAGCAGACTATACATCTTTTCAAAATCCATAGATTCGTAAGCATCCATATAATCATACAGGGTACCTAAAGGATCATGTGACTCTTCCTCCTCGCATCCAGCAAGAATCAGAAATAACGGGATCATTATGATAAGCACGAAAATTTTCTTCATTCGTTCTCTCCTCCTCTGTCGCGTGCCAGTGATATGCTTGGTCAGATACGAAGCAGCTCCCGATACCATTTCGGGAGGGGTGAAGACAGATCTTCGTAGTCTTTAAGCGTAGCATGGATCATGTCATAGACAAAACCCAGACTCTCAGGTGAATGCTCCAGCGCCCAGGAAATGGATCCTACCGCATTGGTGAGTACATAGAGTTTCAGCAATGACCAGAACTTCTGGGGCGGTACGCCCTTGAAGTACCCATGAAGAATTCCTCTTGCGAATTCTCTGCTGAAGCTGCTGTTCATGGTCATACGGTCAAATTCCTGATAGGGATCTCCAAAATCATAGCGGTTGAAATCGATGATATAGAGTTTTTTATCCCTTATGATCATATTACCGAGATGATAGTCCCCATGCTGAAGAACAGTCGGTCGGTCATCCAGAAGATGCCTGCTGTTTTCAAGGTAGTCGATATGTTGATCAAGTTCGGGGATATTGTGACCGCTCTCTCTATAGGATTTGATCTTAGCGGTAATCTTCCGGTTGTAATAGGTGGAAAAATCGGGGTCTTTTCTTCCCGGTACACTATGGATATCCTTGAGGATGCAGCCTGCCTGTATACCCAGATCGTAAAGTTCAATCGGTGTGAGCTCGGAAAGGACGGATTTCAGATCCTCACCCTGCAGATAGCTGTATAGGATATAGGAAAATTCATCACTTATTCTGCCATAACCCACTGGTCTTATGATCTGCTCGTCCGGCGAAATCATAAGCATGGTCTCATACTCAGCTTTCTGCATCTCAAGAGATTTTCCTTTACAGAGTCTCAATGTATATGCTTTCGGTCCCTTTCTGAGGATATATTTCCGATCTTTGGACCAGCCTCCTGTCAAAGGCTCAATCTGATATCCCGGAAAGATTTCCTGAATTTGTGTGTGCATACCAGATCACCCCTTTTCTCATCGTATTCTGCATACTTTGTAATACCATTATATCATTCCTGTACATGGATATTCTTAAACCTTCTATGACAAATTTATTGCAGAGTATATATAACTCTGCATTATAATAAAGCTGCAGAAGTTTCCCTCTACAGCTTTTATATTGACTGGTTTACCTGTTAACCTCGGATCATCTTTTCACCGATGATGTCGGCAAGATCTTCCTCAGGGGTCGTGATCGGTTTAAGGTCGTAGTTCTGATGCAGGAAGTCATACACATTTCCTGAAACAAATGCAGGCATGGAAGGCCCGAGCCTTATACCCTGTACACCGACATAAAGCAGTGCAAGCAGATCCGCAACCGCCTTCTGTTCGTACCACGTGATGATAAGCGACAGAGGCAGATCGTTCACAGTGACACCGAGTTTGTCTGCAAGGCCCGCAGCAATCCTGATGCCCGAATAGGTATCATTGCACTGTCCGATATCCAGAACTCTTGGGAAACCGGCCACTTCACCAAATTCCAGTTTATTGAAACGGTACTTTCCGCATGCAAGAGTAAGAATGATGGAATCCTTAGGTGTACCTAATGCGAACCGTGTGTAGTAATCTCTTTCCGGTCTGGCACCATCACACCCGCCGATGAGGAAGAATCTGGAAATATCCCCTCTTTCTACCGCTTCAAGGATTTTATCAGATAGTCCAAGAGTGGTCTTATGACCGAATCCCACCAGAATTTCCTTGACCGGTTCGTCTTCAGGGAACCCGCCTAGGGCGATTGCCTGATCGATCATCTCGGTAAAGTCCTTGGTTCCGTCTTCCTTCTTAGGAATATGTCTTATCCCTTCCCATCCGACAACATTTGTGGAATAAATCCTGTCCACATAACTCTTCATCGGTCTCATGAGACAGTTAGTGGTCATGAGTATACATCCGGGCAGATCAGAGAATTCTTTCTGCTGAAGCTGCCATGGACCGCCATAGTTACCAACAAGATGCGGATACTTTTTAAGTCCGCCGTATCCGTGAGAAGGAATCATTTCTCCATGGGAGTAGACATTTACGCCTCTCCCTTCAGTCTGCTGAAGCAGCATATCAAGATCCTTCAGATCGTGACCGGAAATGACTACGAAAGGCCCTTTCTTCACATTGACATTCACCTTATGAGGTGAAGGCGGTTCGTAACTCTCGTTATTTGCGCGGTCAAGGGTCTCCATGACATTGTATGAGGCTTTTCCTGTTTCAAGAAGAAGTGCGATGTTGTCTTCCAGAGACATCGAATCATCTGTCAGACGGTCAAGTGCTTTGAAAATGAACCTCGATACATCTTCATTGACGTAACCGAGAAATCCCGCCTGATGAGCATAAGCAGAGATACCCTTCAGCCCGTATTTGATGATTTCCCTTACACTTCTGACGTCTTCATCGATTTTATCATTATAGAAAATCCTTGCACGGGTGGTATCAGCCATGATTTCTTCATAGGTTTCGCTCAGCCTATAGTTTGCCTCATCATTCAGAAGTTCTCCGTTGAATCTCATCCTGAGTTCTTCCTTGATTTCCTGAGATTTTTTCAGCTGTCTAAGGTGATCTTCAGGATCGAAATTCACGTTGGTCAGAGTCATGAAAAGTGAATCCTCCACAAACTCGATGAGGGAAGGCTCGAGACTTTGCCCCATATCCAGAAGCCTTGTGGCATAGTTTGATATACCTTTCAGCTGAAAGATCAGAAGATCCTGCATATTTGCGATTTCCGCGGTTTTTCCGCAGACACCCTGTATGGTGCATCCTGTACCTTTTGCCGTCTGTTCACATTGAAAACAGAACATTTTCGTATTCACACGTTCGTCCATAAATCTGCCCCCTTTAGTTTTATGCTCATATCATATCAAAAGATCGACAGACAATCCCGTGAAAACGATTATATTAACAGAAATCTAACATAATCATAATGAATTGTCGTAAAGATATCATTGATTCTGATCTTTTCTCGTTGTTCAGGCTCAGCACTTTTACCTTCAATACATTTTATAGAGTTCTTCCAGAGTTATATCCGGATTCTTAGCACCTTCCAGCATCACTTTCGTCATGTACCTGTGCACATCCTTGATCCTTTCCTTTGGGATCACATTGGACATGTATTCGTAATAACACTTCAGCCCTCCGGTTCCGTCCCCATCCATGATGGTAAGATAGAAAGGCTGAGAAACTGCGCCGTTGCTGTACCATCTCGACTCGATTTCGGGACCGTTTCCGACACTCATGGGTACTGGCTGGAAAGTCATAGAAGCAGAGCGGTATGACTGACCGGGTTTACAGGGCAGAAGAGATTTTTCCAAATCGAACATTTCCATCGGACTGAAATCCGCATGTCTGTAGAGTTCATTCTGCTTATCAAACAGCATCCTGCAGCCATCTATAAATTTGGTTTCTTTGGGCATAATGGTCCTGAAGTGGGCGAAGTGGACTCTTGTCCCACCGGTCATCTTTTCCTCAAGTGTTCCTCTTCTGGCCACGACATTATAAGTGCTGACATCTTCCTCATGACTGTTGACCTTGGCCAGATAGGTACGAAGTCCCATCTGGAACATCACTTGAAGACTCGGAAATCTGTTTTCCTCAAGAAATCTGTTCATTTTCTCGATATCTTCCTTATGTATCCAGTGCAGATCATGACCTGAAGTTGAACGAAGATAGAAGGCGCCGGCATATCTTGCATGTTCGTTACCTTTTTTCTTCCTGTATTTTTCAAGAACCTCACTTCCGTTGATATGCGTGAATATAGGTTCTCCGCAGCTGAATTCCCTTTTCCAGTATTCAAGAGATTTCTGATACTGCTCTGTCTGCCTGTACATGACCTCTTTTTTCAGCACTTCCTCATATGGTCTGACATCCTTGGGCATAGAAGTCCCATTCTTCATGGCATAGTAAATTTCCATGCAGTCCTTATAGAACATACTGATGGCCCAGGAATCCATAATCAGATGATTGATGACGCTGAAAATTCCGCCATAGCCTTCCGGTGTTCTGACAATGAAAAATCTCGCCATCGGCGCATCATAGATTTCCAGTTTTCTGGAGCCCAGTTTAAGGAATGTCTTCTCCATGGTATCTCGAGACTTTCCTGTAAAATTCAGTCTCTCGATACACTCCGCTTCCCGGGTTGTAAAATACTGTTTGGGTTCTTTGTCCTTAACAAGTCTTATACCGAAGCTGTCCCATCTCTTAATGCCTTTTCTTACAGCATCTTCAAGGACATCCAGATCCAAGGCTTCTTTCACTACAAGTGATGTAGGAATATTGACGATGGATTTGTGCATTGAGTATTTTCTCGATAGGAATATCGACTGCTGACTTGGTGTTAATGAGTAATAGGTTCGCTCTTCCATTTACTGAATCTCCTTTTCAATCATGCAATTAATACAACTGATACAGTTCCTCAAGTGTCAGTTCAGGATGCCTTGCACCTTCAAGCATGACCTTCGTCATGTACCTGTGCACATCTTTTATCCTTTCCTTTGAGATGACATTGGACATATATTCGTAATAGCATTTGAGTCCGCCAGTACCATCTCCATCCATAACGGTAAGATAGAACGGCTGCGCTACAGCACCGTTGCTGTACCATCTTGTCTCTATTTCAGGTCCGATTCCGATTTCCATGGGCACAGGCTGGAACGTCAGGGAACAAGCTCGGTATGACTGTGCCTGGTTGGCAGGCAGAAGGGATTTCTCGACCTTGAACATTTCCATGGGACTGAAGTCCGCATGTCTGTAGAGTTCATTCTGCTTGTCAAAAAGCATCTGGCACCCTTTCGCGAAAGTCGTTTCCGGTGGCATGATGGTTCTAAAGGCCACGACATGAGCTCTTGTCCCTCCTGTGGATTTTTCTTCAAGGGTTCCTCGTCTAGCAACGATGTTATGCATGCTCACATCTTTTTCATGATCGTTCACTTTAGCAAGATAGGTCCTGAGCCCCATCTGAAAAAGAACCTGAAGGCTCGGAAATCTGTACTCTTCCAGAAAGCGTGACAGAGTATCGATTTCCTCTTTGGAGATCCAGTAGAGATCGTGTCCTGAAGTGGATCTCAGATAGAAGCTTCCTGCAAACCTTGCATTCTCGTTCCCTTTCTTCTTCCTGAACTTCTCAATAACCTCGCTACCGTTGATATGGGTAAACATGGGTTCTTCCCTGCTGAACTCGGTCTGCCAGTATTCAAGAGCCTTCTGATACTGTGGCGACTGGCGGTACATCACCTCTTTTTTCAGCACATTCTCATAGGGCACAACATCTTTAGGAAATGCCGTGCCATTCTTCCGTGCATAGTAGATTTCTATACAGTCCTTGTAGAACATGCTGATGGCCCAGGAGTCCATGATCAGATGATTGATGACACTGAATATTCCCCCATAGCCTTCAGGTGTTTTCAGAATATAGAACCTGGCCATAGGTGCTTCATAGATTTCCAGTTTCTTTACGGCAAGTTTTGAAAATGTCCTTTCCATGGTTTCTCGGCTCTTTCCTGTGAAATCCAGTCTTTCGATACTTTCCACTTTTCTGTCCGTGAAGTACTGCTTAGGGCTTTCCTTGTCTTTGACAAGTCTCAGTCCGAAACTGTCCCATCTTTCAATTGCCTGTCTTACCGCATCTTCCAGAATATCCATATCCATTTCTTCCCGAATGATGAGCGAGGTCGGAATATTTATGATCGATTTGTGCATCGAATACTTACGTGAGAGAAATATTGTGTACTGACTGGGTGTTAGTGGGTAATAGGTTCGGTCTTCCATGATTTTTCTCCTTTACTGATGAGCAAGCTTTGCTACTCCACCGATTTCAGTGACTCGACCATCTTGATGTTTGTCAGCTTTCTATACATGAAGAGATTAACCAGTATGCCAAATATCAGCGTGATGAAGAACGAATAGATAAAACTCCTGCCGGAGATATAGTTTCCGAACATGACCCCATCCTGTTCAATGGATCCCATGATGGCACGATGAAGGAATATCCCGACAATGAGCCCGAAGATTCCGCCGATAAGTGTCAGAATCATATTCTCACGATATACATAGGCTGATACTTCGCGGTTATAGAATCCCAGAACTTTGATGGTGGCGATTTCCCTGAGTCTTTCACTGAGATTGATGTTGGTCAGGTTATAGAGGACAACAAAAGCAAGTAGAGCTGCGCAGATGATGATGGCAAAGACGACAGCATTAAGACTCACAACCGAATCCTCAAACTTTTCGGCGGCATCTCTGTAGTAGGCTACAGAGGCAACTTCTTCCCTATCAATGAGCGTTGTGCCAAGAGCGCTTTCCGCTTCACGGCTGTCCTCATATAGTCTGATGAAAAGAGCATTGTCATCCGGTTTCAGTCTGAAGATCTCCTCGTAGTAAACAGGATGGATATAGATATAATGGAAGACATAATTTTCCGTAATTCCTGAAATCAGAAGCTTTTTCATAGCCCCGTCTCCATTGTCCACTGAGATTGAGTCTCCCTTCGATACACCAAGCTCTTTGGCAAGCTTCTCGTTGATGACGATTCCGGTCTCAGGCAGACTGATGGCATCTCCTGATGCTCGTTCTCGAAGTCTGATGAACTTTCCGAATGCTTCCGGATCATATGGAGAGATCATGGTTACCGCGATATCCTCATCTCCTTTTACCGTGGCATTAAGCTGCGCCACCTGGATATAGGACTCTACAGCCTCATCCTCTTCAAGTGTTTCTCTCACATTTCTCCTGTCAAGTGTTGTGGATGTGGGTTCAAACTTCATATTGAGATTGTATGTGAAGATTTCCTGATACTGTTTCACCACGACCTTGCTGATGGAATTGCTGAGGCCAAACCCGGCGACAAGAAGTGCCGCACATCCTGCTATTCCTGTAACGGTCATGATAAAGCGTTTTTTGTATCTGAAGATGTTTCTCATGGTGACCTTCTGGGAGAATGAGAATCTGCTCCATATGGACGTCATTCTTTCCAGCAGGATCATTTTTCCGAAATAGGTCATTTTAGGTCTCATGAGCATTGCGGGTACTTCCTTAAGTGTCGATCTTGTGACCACATAAGCCGTCATCGTGGTGACCAGGAATCCGGCAAGAACGGTCAGAAAGATCAGAAGTGTCTGCCTTGTCTCAAGCATAGGCGGCAGATTATACATCATGGACCAGGAGTTGAAAATGATTTTCGGAAAGACCTGTATACCGATAATCGCACCGAGAATGCCTCCGAAGATGCTTGCGATGGCAGCGTAGTTCACATATTTGAAGGCTATGGCATTATTGCTGTAGCCAAGAGCTTTGTATACCCCAATGGAGGCTCTCTGCTCATCCACCATTCTTGTCATGGTGGTCAGGCACACGAGTGCAGCCACTGCAAAGAAAAATACAGGAAAGAGACTTGCCACTGCGTCCATACGATCAGCGGTTGCGGCATAGTCCGCATAGCTGTATAGCTTCATTCTGTCAAGGACATACCAGCTGGGTTTTTGCAGTCTTTCAATTTCATTTTCCGCTCTTATGATTTTTTCCCGACCGTCCTGAAGAGCTTTCTCTCCTTCAGCTTTTTTGATGTCAAATTCTTTTTTCGCCTCGTCATATTGAATCTTTCCGTCAGATAATGTCGCCTCTGCTGCAAGAAACTCTGCTTCAGCTGTTCTTTTTTCTCTCGCCAGCTCATTTTTTCCAGCCTGAAGTTCAGTTTCTGCCGCATTCAGTTTTACCCGGGCAGAATTCAGCTGAGTTTCGGCGCTCTGCATCTGAGACTGGGCATAGTCATTAAGACCCGTTATGGTGTTTATACCTTCCCCTGCAGCCATATACAGATCATCAAGTGATGCCAGCTGCGAAGAGAGTGACTCATACTCCTCGGGGGTAGTCGCTGCTGATAAGGAGGCTGCGATGCTTTCTCTTTGCGCTGCAGCATCATTCTGTACACCTTTAAGTGACTGGGATGCGCTGTCGAGCTGTGCCAGATCGTCTCCATATTCATTGACCGCATTATTGTATGCAGTACGCCCCGCATTATATTCCGCTTTGGCATCAGCTAGCTGCCTTTCTCCATCCCTTATTCGGGCTTCAGCATCTGCGACACGAACAGCGTAATTCTTCTTTTCTGTTTCAAGAGTTGCTTCACCTTCAACAATATCGTCTCTTGCGGCTGCAAGGGCGATTTCTCCATCAGCAATCTGCTTATTGTAGTTTTCCTCTTCTTCAGCAAGTTTCTTCCTGCCTTCTTCCAGCTGTTTCATCGCTTCCGCTCTGATCGATTCCAGTCTAAGAACCGCACGGTCAGATCCCATGTTTTCAATCTGATTTCTGACCACTTCGATTTTCTTTTCATACAGACTGGAGTAGGAGTTAAGCTCTTTCACGCCATCTACAGTCACAAGAAGCTCAAGAAACACAGGATAAAGAAATTCATCTTCTACGGTCATCATAAAGAAATTCACCTTACCGCTGCCGATGTCTGAAGAGTCCTTATCAAAAGTGAGATAATAAGGCGAAGCCGCCTTACCAACGATGGTGAATTCGGAACTTGCCAGTTTATCCGAAAGATCCTCCTTCTTTCCTGAAGAAACCTGGATTTTGTCTCCTATTTCAAGGCCCAGGTCCATATTCTGACTCGATTCGATGATACATTCGCCCAGCTTCTCAGGAAGTCTGCCTTCAACAATCTTAGGCATATTGATAAACTCTCTGTCCTTGGCATTGTTTGGAATGGAATGAATACGAAAAACCAGTTCAAGTGATCCGACAGTGGCGGTTACGTCCTGGAAATACGAAGGCGCGACCTCCTTTACCCCGTCAATCTCCTTTACCGCTTCCAGATCTTCCTCAACAAAACCCATGGTGGAAAGAAGCCTGATGTCCATCATGTTGTAGGCATCGTAATACTGATCGGCGGTATATTTCATGTTCGGCGCAGCAGTTTTGATTCCGGCAAAAAATGCAGACCCGATGGCTACTATGGTAAAAATGGATATAAATCTGCCGGGATATTTGAAAATCTGTCTGAATGCGTCTTTAAGGAGTGATTTTTTCATCTCTACCACTCTATCCTTTCAATTCCCAGAGGCTCCTTGTTTTCAATTACGCTGTCCACAAGACCGCTTTTTATTTTGATGACCTTGTCACCCATGGGAATCAGAGCCAGATTGTGTGTGATGACGACCACTGTGATGTCTCTTTTTTTGCAGGTTTCCTGAAGCAGCTTAAGAATTGCTCTTCCCGTCTCATAATCCAGTGCACCTGTCGGTTCGTCGCAGAGGAGTAGCTTGGGATTCTTTGCAAGAGCTCTTGCAATGGCGACTCTCTGCTGCTCTCCCCCTGAAAGCTGTGAAGGAAAGTTTTTCTTTCTTGATGAAAGACCGACACCTTCTATCACTTCATCGACATCAAGAGGATCTTTCCCGATCTGCGATGCAAGTTCGATATTTTCTTTAGCGGTAAGGTTCTGCACCAGATTGTAGAACTGAAAAACAAAACCCACATCATATCTCCTGTAGGAAATCATTTCCTTGGGCGACAGACTGCTGAGTTCCTTTCCGTATACCGAGACTTTTCCTGAAGTCATTGAATCCATACCGCCTAGAATATTCAAGATGGTACTTTTTCCTGCTCCGGATGCCCCAGCTATAATCACAAACTGCCCTTTTTCGATGGTGAAATCAATACCTGCCAGAGCTTCGATGTCGTACTCACCCATTCGATAGATTTTTTTGACCTGTTCAAATCTGATGGTGTTTTCCATAGTGTTTTCCATGATCGTTGCCATATGTTCTTCCACTGGATTGATCAGAGTATTTTCCATAATCTTTTCCATGACGCTCATCCTTCCTAGGGTATAGTCGTTTTTATTTCTCTTAGTTCCTCATCTGAAGCATCGGATCCTCTGAGCAGACAGACTGAAGTGATGAATCCTTCTGTTCCATCCAGAATGGTAAAGGCTGCAGATGGACGGTTGGTTATGATCTTATCTCGAAAGCCAGCAATCTTGAATTTTTTGACAGGATAGGAGAATCCGCAGCCTAGAGCTTTGATGTAGCTTTCCTTGAGTGTCCAGTATCTGAAAAAATCTTCATCCAGACTACCGTGTCTCTCCAGCACTTCTTGTTCCTCATCTGAAAGAATTCTCTTTGCCGCATAGGCGTCAAATTTCCTAAGATTCTCGATATCAATGCCCACTCGATTCCTCGACAGTATAACAGTGACCGCATGGGTGCAGTGGGCAATGCTGATCATAATCTCTCTGTTTTCTTTCAGACTCGGTTTTCCGGATATATTTCTGATCACTTCTTCCTCTATAATGCCGTATTCATTGATCAGTCCGATTCTCAGAAGTTTACGAGCCATTCTGCTCTGACTTTCGTAGGTCATAAGATCTTCCCCCCTTGAATAGCAGGAGTAGATCATTTCATCATTTTCGACTTGATATATTCATCAAGTTCTCCTAGTGTCTGAATGTTTCTCAGTTCTCTTTCGTCTATTTCGATGCCCAGTTCAGACTCGATTCGACCGATGATCGAGATATAATCATAGGAGTTCAGGTTCAAGTCTCTTACGGGGTTTGTCTGCGGGGTAAGATCTTCCTCGTTTACCTCGATGTATTCCATAATCAGTTTGTTAATGATGTTGAGCATGTAACGCTACCTCCTTATCTTCAATACAGTGCCGTTTGATTTTTCTTGTGGATGTTTTTTCAAATTCCTCTTCACGCAGTTTCACGTCATGGATACGCTTATAGGCTGAGAGCTTTTTATTGAGTCTTTGTATGTCTTCCTTAAGATTTTCCTTTGCCCTGTCAATGCCTGCTTCAATGAGATAATCCTGATCGATGAAGGCCTCGGCCATTATCATGACATCCTGTCCGTCCTGAGAAAGAGGTGCATAGACCACAACTTCTTTGACATAAGGCAGATTTTCCAGGATGTGCTCTTCCAGCTCCTCCGGATGAACATTCTTTCCATTGGCAAGGATGATGAGATTTTTCTCTCTTCCTGTAATATAGAGCGCACCTTTCCGGTCAATGTATCCGAGATCTCCTGTTTTGAACCATCCGTCGCTGGTAAAGGTCTTTCTTGTGGAAACCGGATCTTTGTAGTAACCCATCATGACGTTGTCACCCTGAACCTGGATTTCACCGATTCCATCATCGTCTATATCAGAGATTCTCACCCTGTTGTCAGGAATGACATAGCCTACTGATCCGGGGATACTTTTTAAGGTACAGTTAGATGAGATGAGTGGAGCACATTCTGTGATACCGTACCCGTTATAGATGGATATTCCTAAATCATCGAATCCCTTCACGATATCCGGCCTTAGCGGTGCTCCTCCACATACGATGACTTTAAGATTGCCACCTAGGCTCTGATGGATCGGTTTAAAGAATAGTGCTCTTCTGTCTATGCCGACTTTACGCATGATGTTGCTTATCCAGACACCGTAACGCAGATGTTTGGACAGATTCGTCTTTTCTGCTTCCTTCCAGATATTTTTATATAATGACTCCACAATCATAGGTACCATCAGCGTCATACCTGGCTGATAGGTACGAAGGTTATCCTGAACATGTTTGATGCTGTCGTTGAAGCATAAAGTCATGCCTCCATAGATACAGCCTAGAACATGGAGGTTGAACTCATAGGTATGATTTATGGGCAGAACAGAAAAGGACACATCCGCGAACTTGAACATACAGAATGCGGAGTGAATGACTGTAAGCATATTCTTATGACTCAGCATAACGCCCTTATTCACACCTGTGGTACCTGAGGTGAAGAGTATACTTGAGAGAGCATTCCTATCGATTGACATACTCTTGAATTCATCATTTCCGTTATTGATTTCTTTTCTTCCCTCCTCCAGAAGATCCAGAATGGACAGAGTTTCCGGAGATTGCTCATACATGCTGATATTGATGTAGGTCTTAAGTTCTGGACATGTCCCCTTCATCATCATGACATCATCGTGAAGAGACTGAGAATAAAGAAGGACTTCCGCATCGCTTTTGCAGACCAGCTTATGCAGATCCTCTATGGACAGTTCCTTATCAAGAGGCACCACTACGCCCACACCGCATGCAACGGCCATGTAACTGACCACATAACTGTAACTGCTGTCTCCAATGAGTGCAAAATGTTTCCCTTTGAGTCCCATAGATAAAAGCCTTGTTCCAAGTGCATCTACATCTTCTCTGAACTGAATGTAGGTATAGCTGTGAATGTTTCTTCTGGTATCCATCTCTCTAAATGCATGCCTGAGTCCATACTTTTCTTCTCCACGAGTAATCAGCGCTTTCAGATTGGACAGATATTCTGCCTCGTAATAATTCTTGAGCATATCTGGTGTCCCTCCCATTATTGTTATATTCATACCGATAATAAAGGTTCATTCATGTCGATGTTTGATTAACAGCATATTGCACATAACGATAAATAATTCACTACTAAACTCATTATAGAGTTATTTATTATATAATTCTAGTTCAATACATCTGTTTACTAATATTTTACGTAATTCGACATCTCACTAAAAGAAACTTCTGGTACAGCTTCAAATCGTTTGAATTTATTTGTAATATTAATAAAACATATTTATCGTTATACGAATTATGTCATATTAAAAAGATAGTATAACATCATCGCTTACATGGTAAATAATCTTGGATATCAGAATATGACGCAATTTCAATGTTTAGAATTGCATAAAAATACTCAATAATATTAGAATTTGTTAAAGATATAACTCTCTAAATATAAACATTTTAAAAGGCCAGGATTTTCATCCTGACCCTTTCTTTCATTTCGATTACAGCTCGTCCCATCTGACTTTTTCCATTCGCTGCCGGATGGCTTCGTCTCCTACAAAAACATTCATATTGCCGCCCTGCATGGCATAGACCTCACGCACGATTCCGCCTTTTTTTCTCACAAGGTTTCCCGCAAAATCGTGAACCTGGTCGCTTCCCTTAAGATCTGGAGAAGCCTGAAAAGTAATCAGCACGACACTCTTACCTGTAAGATCTGTTATCGGATCTCTAAGGAAGGCATTGACTGCCGGCACGCTCTTCCCTGCCCATATGGGAAACATGAGATAGATCTTATCTGAATCCTTGATATCCTCCCACGGCTCACCGCTGAGTCTGGATGACATTTTGAATACCGCCTGAAGAACATTACCCCTTTTCTTCTCTTTCAGTTCAACAAGATGTGCTCCAGTCTTTTCACCTAAAAGTTCGGCCGCAGTTCTCGTATTGTTTGACTGTGAATAATAGACAATAACTGATTTCATGATTTTCACCCCAATATTTTATAATTCGTAAGCTCAGTGTAATACTTTTTCAAAATAATATAAAGCAGGCAGAGATAAGTAAATCAGTATACAGGTTTTAAAAACCCCGTATACCTATTGAAACCCAAGTGTAACTGCTGCGTTTTTCATTCCATTTATGGTTTCTTCTATAACCTCATCCAGGTCCATTGCAATCATCTCGCAGCCTTTAAGAATCACTTCGCGATTCACACCCGCAGCAAACTTAGGCGTCTTGAACTTCTTCATAACAGATTTCAGGCCCAGTTCGCTGATATTTTTGTCGGGTCTCATAAGAACCGTCGCGGTTATGAGTCCCGTAAGTTCATCTATAGTATAAAGAACTTTCTCCATATATTTTTCCGGTCTGACCTCGGTGCATATCCCATAACCATGACTTTCAATCGCTCTTATGAATTCTTCATCCGCATTTTTTCCGGTCAGGATTTCTCTTGTCTTTGCACAGTGCTCTTCGGGATATTTTTCATAATCCAGATCGTGCAGAAGTCCAATGACACCCCAGTAATCTTCATCTTCACCCTTAAGTTTCGCAAAGTGTCTCATCACCGCCTCTACTGAGTACGCATGCTTGAGCAGTGAATCACTTTCGTTATATTCTTGTAAAAGCTCCAATGCCTCTTCTCTTTCCATATTGAACGCCTCCTGTAATTCGAATTTAAGCTGATCTATACTCATCATAACGCAGCAGTGTGTGATACTGAAGTGAAAAATCAGGGATTCGTCACGATATTTCGATGAAAACATTTACAGATTGCAATATATCCCCCTTCTGATTTACTTTATTCATCATTTTAATGCATATACATATCTTTCATTTCTATTTCTTCTGACAGTATGATAAAATTTATCCATTGGTATAAAAAATATACAAATTTCAAGGAGGATATGATGAAAGATTTAAAACCCTATTTAGAAAAATACGCTAAACTCGCTGTTCATGTAGGTGTCAATCTGAAGGAAAAAGAAGGACTGGTCATCACCACAACAACCGATGGTCTTGAACTGTCAAGAATCATCGCAAAGGAAGCATACCTTGCAGGTGCAAAGCATGTGGAACTGGTTTTGAACGATGATGAGTTTACACTCATGAGATACAGATATGGTAAGGACTTCGTCTTTGAGGAATATCCTGAATGGAAAGTTACAAACACAAGAGATATCTACGAAGACAACTATCACCACTGCTTCGTTATCTCACCTAACCCTGAGCTTCTTAAGGAAGTGGACTCTGAAAAAGTGAAGACGAGCCAGAAAGTGGCAAGCCAGGCTGTGGCACCAGTCATGAAGTATAGAATGACTGGAATCACAAAATGGGTGATCGTAGCTGTTCCTTCTGTGGGCTGGGCGAAAACCATCTTCAAGGAGGATACAGATGAAGTTGCAGTTGAAAAACTGTGGGATTATATCATCAAGGCAACAAGACTTGATCACAACGATCCTGTGGCATCATGGATTCTTCATAATGAAAACCTGAAGAAATACGAGAACTTCCTGAATGATGCGGACTTTGAAAAAGTCATTCTGAAAGGACCAGGAACAGATCTTGAAGTCTACCTTGCTGAAGACCATAACTGGATCGGAGGATCCAACGACAGCAATGAAGGTGTTCCATATATGGCAAATATTCCAACTGAAGAAGTCTTCACCACACCACATGCCTATAAGGTGAACGGTACCCTAAAGGCAACTAAACCTTTAAGCGTCAACGGAAATCTTGTGGAAGACTTCGGCTTCACCTTTAAAGATGGTAAGGTTATAGATTTCTACGCCGAGAAGGGATATGAAACTTTAGACAACCTCATGAAGAACGACGAAGGTGCAGTAAGACTTGGTGAGATTGCACTGGTTCAGGATGATTCACCAATCTCCAATACAAAGATTCTCTTCAACAACACCCTCTTCGATGAGAATGCATCGGTTCATTTCGCCTTAGGCAGAGCTTACGGCTATGCCATTAAGAACGGAACTTCCATGACTCAGGAAGAACTGGACAAAAAGGGCGCGAACTTCAGTCTGATTCATGTAGATTTCATGGTAGGCGGACCAGAACTCAATATTACCGCATATAAAAAGGACGGTTCTACCGTTGAACTCTTTAGGAACGGTAACTGGGTGATCTGATTTCAATAGGCAGGCACAAATATTCAAGTAAAAAATCAGGCGGCGATTAAGTTTTTTCTTAATCGCCGCCTTTCCTTATGGTTCTGATTTCTATGGAAATCCAGATATTTATTTTGTCAGCTTATCCATAATCAGCATGATTTCACTGATTTTCTCATTCTGCTCTTCTGTACCGAAGGCACCATGAACGCAGTGGTTGATATGATCATGCAGGATTTCCGAATTGACTTTCTTCAAGATCGCCTGAGTCGCCATGAGCTGGTTGGAAATATCGATGCAATACCTGTCATCTTCAACCATCCTGATCAGACCCTCTAGTTGACCCTTGGCAGTCTTAAGCAGTCTAGTGATTTTATCCTTATCTGATTGCATCGCTTATTACCTCCTAGCCAAATATACTCTTCTTCTCTGAGACTGACACCAGTTCAAGCTCCACTTCACTTAATGCGGCTTTCATGGCTTCTTCTGATACTTCGCCAGTCATATCCACGACTGCATTCTTCTTGCCAAGATCTACCTTGGCTGAGCTTATGCCCTCAAGTGATTCAAGAGCTCTTGTTGCGCGTCCAACGCATCCCATGCAGTGCATACCTTCGATTCCTAATACTTTTTTCATTTTTCTTTCTCCTTATGTTATATTATTTTGTGCTTTTTATATTTGTTTTTTGATGTTTTTTGATTACTCTGTTACAGGTCTATTTTTCTCATGCAGCGGCTGGAAGAACTTTAGTCTCAGTGCATTGGTCACAACGAATACCGAACTGATACTCATTGCTGCCGCTGCAAACATCGGACTCAGTCTCCATCCTAGAGCGATGTAGAATACACCCGCAGCTACCGGAATACCCAGAACATTGTAGAAGAATGCCCAGAAGAGATTCTGCTTGATGTTCTTTATGGTTGCCCTTGAAAGCTGCACTGCGGTTACCGCATCCAGAAGATCGTTCTTGATGAGGACAATGTCGGCTGATTCAATGGCGATGTCGGTACCTGCTCCAATGGCAACACCTACATCTGCTCTGGTCAGTGCCGGAGCATCATTGATACCGTCTCCGATCATGGCGACTTTATGACCTGTCGCCTGGATCTCTCTGATTTCTCTTTCCTTATCCTGAGGCAGCACTTCTGCTACGACTCTATCGATGTTCAGCTGTCTTCTGATGGCTTCTGCAGTTCTTTTGTTGTCTCCAGTGAGCATGACCACATCGATACCCATCTTCTTGAAGAGTTCTATAGCCTGCTTGCTGTTTTTCTTTACGACGTCTGCTACCGCAATGATTCCGAGCACCTTTTCATTGGTTCCGAAGAACAGCGGGGTCTTTCCTTCATTGGCGAGTCTGTCTGATATCTCCTGGAAATCGCCCATGACGATATTTTCTTCATTCATCAGTTTAAGGTTACCGGCGATATAAGGTTTCCCGTCGATCAGTGCCGCGATACCCATACCTGAAACGGAATTGAAGTTTTCCACTTTCTTCAGTGTAATGTTCATTTCCTTCGCTTTTTCCACGATGGCTTCTGCCAGAGGATGTTCTGAAGGCTTTTCTATGGATGCACCGATGAGAATCAGTTCTTCCTCAGAAATGTTTCCATCTGTGATGATGTCTGTTACAACGGGCTTTCCTTCTGTAATGGTTCCTGTCTTATCAAGTACCACTGTATTGATGGAATGCATGGTCTCTAGGGCTTCAGCTGATTTAACCAGTATTCCGTGCTGTGCACCTTTACCGGTTCCAACCATGATCGCCACAGGAGTTGCTAGTCCAAGTGCACATGGGCAGGAAATGACCAGTACTGTGATGGCCAGTGACAGCGCAAATTCGAATGAGTATCCAAGGGATATCCAGACAATGAATGTCACAATGGCAATGGCGATGACTGTCGGAACGAAGATTCCGCTGATCTTGTCAGCAAGCTTCGCTATTGGTGCCTTAGTGGCATTCGCGTCTTCCACCAGCTGGATGATCTTCGCAAGAGTGGTGTCATCTCCGACTTTCTCCGCTCTGAAACGGAAATATCCGGTCTTGTTTATGGTTGCTGCAATAACCTTATCTCCTGCTGATTTCTCAACCGGTATGCTCTCACCTGTCAGTGCACTCTGGTCGACGGATGATGATCCTTCAACAATGGTACCGTCCACCGGTACGCTCTTACCTGGTTTTACCACTACGATATCACCGATGATAACCTCATCTATCGGCACTTCCATTTCCATATCGTTTCTCACGACCAGAGCAGTCTTAGGTGCAAGGTCCATGAGTTTGCTGATGGCTTCGGATGTCTTTCCCTTTGATCTTGTCTCCAGGAACTTACCGAAGGTGATCAGTGTCAGAATTGTTGCTCCCACTTCAAAATACAGATCATGAGCGAAATTGTGCACGATGTGCATTTCATTATGTCCCAGACCGTATCCTGTTCTGAATATGGCATATATTCCATAGAGGAATGCTGCCGAAGCACCGATGGCGATGAGAGAGTCCATATTCGGTGATCGCAGCCAGAGTGCTTTGAAGCCTATACTGAAGTACTTTCTGTTCACATACGCGATAGGCATGGACAGAAGCATCTGGATAAACGCGAAACTTATCGCATTTTCAGGACCTACCAGCCAGCCAGGTACAGGCAGTCCAACCATATATCCCATGGCGATGTATAAAAGAGGAATTAAAAATACCGTTGAGACAATAAGCCTTGTCTTCATCTCTTTCAGTTCATCTTCTATCGGGTTCGCCTTCGTCACCGACTGAGCGGCTCCCTTCTTATTATGGACCTGTGCACCATAGCCTGCTCGCTTGACTGCTTCAATAACAGAATCCTCTGTTACATCCTCATCATAAGCTACAGTCATGGTGTTGGTCATTAAACTTACCGTGACATTTGAAATACCATCGAGCTTTCTCACAGACTTTTCTACCGCTGCAGAACAAGCTGAACAGGTCATTCCAGTGACATCGAATCTTTTCTGTTCCATAGTTACCTCCTAACCCCACCCCCTGGGGGGTGTCTACAATTAGATAATACCCTGTCGGAAACTGATTGTCAAGTCAGAACCACTTCTTTTTTTTGAAGTAATAAACCATAAATGCTGCAATCACAACCATGACCAGCCATGTAATCAGATATCCGTACCTTGTATTTAACTCAGGCATAAACTTGAAGTTCATGCCATAGACACCTGCAATGAACGACAGAGGCATAAAAATTGTAGAAATAATGGTCAGTACTTTCATGACTTCATTAAGACGATAACTGATATTGGACAGACTGATTTCAATCAGTCCTGATAGCAGCTCCCTGTATGTATCTGTTGTGTCAATAACCTGAATGAGCTGGCTGCTTAGATCATCAAAGAACATTTTTGTCGATTTATTGAAGACAACGGATTCTTCTCTCGCCAGCCATGAGGTGACTTCGCGCAATGGCCAGGAAAATTTATGGATGAAAAGAAGATCTTTTTTTATTTTCCTGATTTCTTTCTGCTCTTCATTCGTTTTGCTTATAAGGACTTTTTCTTCGATCAGATCAATAATCTCACCCATGGTTTCCAGCACATTGAAATAGCCTTCTGTTAGAGAATTGATCAGACTGTACAGGAGAAAATCTACACCTTCGCGTCTGATCAGGCTGCCCTCTTTTCTCAGATGGTTCCGGATGCGGTCAAAGACGTCTCCTTCTTCATCCCCGAACGTGATGAGGTATCTTTCACCAACAATAAAACTAAGCTGTTCCAGTATAAGATCCCTTTCTTTATAGTAGATCATCTTTGCCACAATAAATACATAGTTTTCGTAGTCATCCACCTTGGGTCTCTGGCCTTTCTGTATGATATCTTCCTTCACCAGAGAATGAATATGAAAAATATCGCAGATGGCCTCTACAACACTTTCATCATAATTATTATCCAGGTTGATCCAGAGCTGATCTACCTCATTCTGATCGATCAGATTCTTATACTCCGATACCTCAGAAATCCGGATAATTTTCTCTTCCAGTTTTTCTGTATTATAGAGCATGATGCTGATTTTATCGCGAGAATCACCTGTTTCGTTCTTCAATTGAGTACCGGGTTCATTGGGCTGGATGAACTGACTGCTGTTTTCCATAAGAATCACCGCTTTCCGATTATTATACTTAAAATTATGACAGATTTTCGAAATAAATGTTACACAAGAAACAGCCATGGATATTAATCACCATAGCTGTTCATGAGATCTTTCAGTTAGAAGACCATTCGATAGATCTTCAGAAACGATTCATTGCTTGTTAACGCATCTTCCAGAAGATCAGCATGATATAGACTGATGAAATAGGCACATGCTCTGGCAGAACTTGCAAACATACTGTTCATGCTGTAATCAAGGTCCGTAATCATATCGTAGGCAATAATCTTTTCATGAAGTTCTTTGTGCTGATAGAGTGCGTTGATATAGATCCAGTCAAAGAAATAGTGTCGGGGTGTCAGGCTGTAAGGTTCACCTTCAAAATGGAACCCGAGAAGTCTACCTGACCCCTTCAGTCTTCTGTCTTGTGAAACCGCTCTGGATTCTTCTGTAAGAAGGTCCTGATAAGGTCCTCCTCCTTCAAACACCTTTGCGCTTTCAAATATATTCATCACCGGGTACGCCGTCCCGAGCTCCGTCCGATACTTGAGGTTCACTCCTGCGAGATCTCTACCCAGCCGTTCATTTGAGTATTTTGAAACATCCAGAATCTTACCTCCGCTTTCATATGCTCGTATGGCATGATGCATGGACAGAATTGATTTTTCTTTCTGTTTCTGGCTCTCTCCCCGGAAATGTTCATACTCGATGGTTTTCTCCACAATGAGTCCCTGGTATGAAGTTTTGGCGATAAAGTAAATACGTTTTGCCATGTCTGATTCACCTCACTTATACTTTAATTATAACTGCCCTTAAAATATATTTATTACTATTCTAATAATCTTCTGTGAACAATATGTCATAATACTAATATTGAATTGTTTTTGCTGTATATTCTGGTCATATAAACTAAAGGAGATAAATATTATGGATACAATGCGTGCCATGGTCATTAATGAGTTTGGTGATCCTTCTGTTTTTCAGGAGGTTTCCATGAATATCCCCGCCCCTCTGGAGGATGAGATTCTGATAAGAGTTCATGCTGCATCGTTTAATCCTGCTGATGCGTCTTCACGAAAAGGAAAGTTCGGAAAAATCATCAGTCTGGATGAACCGAAAGTTCTGGGGCTGGATGTTTCAGGAAAAGTTATATCGCGCGGAAAAAATGCGAACAGATTTAAGATCGACGACCGTGTCTATGCATATCTTGATATCCGTCGCAACGGTTCATATTCAGAATATGTCACCTTGAAGGAAAAAGATGCAGACCTTATCCCTGAGAATATCTCCCTGACTGAAGCGGCATCTGTTCCACTTGCTGCACTCACAGCCATTCAAGGTGTGTATGAACTAGGTGAACTGAAGGAGAATGAACGCATCCTGATCAACGGTGCCACCGGTGGAGTAGGACTTATGGCTGTTCAGCTTTCAAAGCTGAAAAATGCTCATATCACGGCAGTATGCAGCAGTGAAAGTGCAGCTCTTCTTGAGCCTTATGATGTAGAGCTCATCATCGACTACAGGAAAGAAGAAATACTTGAAGCCCTTCTTGAGAAGGTTGATGTATTCTACAATCTTGCCCCGTTAAGCGCTGAAAAGATGAAATCCCTTTTCTCTTCGGTCAAAGATCATGGACGATTTGTCAGCACTTTAGGCATCCCTGATGATCTGGATGAAAAGGATATGAGCATCAAAGTGATCAGTCAGCAGACAAAAAGAGGTGGGGAAAGACTTAAAGTCATCTCAGATCTTCTGAAAGATGAAAAATTGAAGCCTGTTGTGACCTCAACCTGGACTTTTTCGGATATCCCCACAGTCCACAGACTCCACGAGGAAGGCGGTCTTCTCGGGAAAGCGGTCATCATCATTGGGCATGATGAGTAACCTTAAAATACCAGCATCATAAAAGATGGAAAAAAGCGAAAGCTTTTCTCCATCTTTTATTACTGTCTACGATTGCCGGTTAGCCTTTTCCCATTCTGAGTAAAGAGCGGATCAGTGTTTACTATATGACTTCATTGATGTTTGAGACCAGTTCCTGCATAGGATCGACAAGGATTCTCTCCTTCGCGATTTCAACTATACTGAGCACAAGTTCCTGATAGGTCTGTCCTTCAGCATAGGCCATTTTCACGATGTCACTGATTTCACTGTTGAGACCTGGTAGTGAATTGATTTCTATGACATAGGGAATTCCATCCTTAAGTCTGATGTCCACTCGCGAATAATCCCGAAGCCCCAGGCTTTGATAAGCCTTGATGGCTGTCTCTTCGATTTTTTTCTTCATCCTGTCATCCAGTCTTGCAGGCAGATGATAAGTTACGAAATCTTCAAATTCGAATTTCGCTTCAAAGCTGTAAATCTTATTCATCCCTTTCGGAAGCCTTGACAGATCGATTTCCATAATAGGAAGAACCCTCAGATTTTCACGGTTCCCCATGATTCCTACAGTGTACTCTGCGCCATCAAGGTATTCGGTGATCATTACAGGCGGATTGTAGCTCTCCAGATTCTCAATGACCTTCCTCCTCAGATCTTCCATGTTGTAGACAAGCGAGTCATCCTTAATCCCACGACTTGAACCTTCATCCTTCGGCTTAACCAGCACCGGGAATTTCAGGCTCAGATTTTCCACTTCTTCTTCACTTCTGACGGTATAAAAACCGGGTGTCGGAATATCTGACGCTTTGAAGATCTTCCCTGAGAAAATCTTATTATAGGCAATCCCATGAGGGATAGGTCCTGAACCGGTATACGGTATACCTTCAGACTCAAGCATCGAAGGAAGCTGGGATAATCTGGATTCGCCTCTGATTCCGTTGCACAGATTAAAGACTAAATCTACATTTTCCATTCTTAACTTCGTAATGATATCTTTATCATAAACGAGAAGCACTGTATCGTATTCTGTCTGTAAAGCTTCTTCGACAAATGCGGCAGTCGATTTCTTGATCTGATCTTCCAGTAAACCTTCTTCGTTCTGAAGAATCTTAGCTCTTGGTTTGTCCATTACGATTCCTATTTTCATATTAAGATTACCTCCTATAAGTTTAAGCAAAGTCTTTCTATTGAAAACCTTAACATAAACATATGAATCCAATGTTAATCAATTGTTTAATTATTTTGTGTAAACGCCTGGAAATTATGTATGTGACCAGTGAAACCACATAAATCAAACAATGTTTATGATTTAATCGCTGAATACTTTAAATTATACAATAAAAAGAGCAGCAGAATTTTCCATATGTATTCCAGAAAAGAATACAAATGGAAGATTCTGCTGCTTAAAGATTATCTGTTATTCAGTTTTCCTTCAGTGTTCTCTGAAGGAAAGTTCTCGTTCTATCTTCCTTTGGTGCATTGAAGATATCCTGAGGATGCCCCTCTTCTACGATTACCCCTTCATCCATGAAGATGACACGGTCTGAAACATCTCGTGCAAATGCCATTTCATGTGTGACCACAATCATGGTAAGTCCTGACTCGGCCAGATCTTTCATGACCTTCAGAACCTCTCCGACCATTTCTGGATCTAGAGCGGAAGTCGGTTCATCAAATAGTAGTACATCCGGTTCCATGGACAATGCTCTGGCAATTGCGACTCTCTGCTTCTGTCCGCCTGAAAGCTGCTTGGGCTTTGCATGAACGTACTGATCCATGCCAACCACCTTGAGATATTTAAGTGCGGTTTCTTCCGCTTCTTTTCTGCTTCTGTTCAGCACTTTCATCTGGCCTACGACACAGTTAGAAAGTACATTGTGGTTTTCAAAAAGATTGAACTGCTGGAAGACCATACCGAGTTTTGTACGGTATGCACTGACACTGGATCCTTCTTCAAGGATGTTCTTTCCCCTGTATAGAATTTCTCCGCCACTGGGTATTTCAAGAAGATTGATGCATCTGAGCAGTGTGGATTTTCCGGATCCTGATGCTCCGATGATGCAGACAACTTCTCCACCATCGACCTTGAAGTTGATGTCCTTTAAGATTTCGCGCTCTCCAAAGGACTTTCGAAGATGTCTGATGTCTATGATATTTTCCATTTTCTTACTTCCCCCTCTTTTCGCTCTTTCTTATCTGATCTTCCGGTTCAAGCACTTGCATCTGATTCCCGGTGAGGATATAGTTTGCAGGACCATCCATTCTTCTCTCGATCAGTCTCAGAATTCTGGTTACCGAGAAAGTCATGACCAGATAGATCATCGCCGCAACGATGAAGGTTTCCATATACATATAGTTTACACCCGCTACAGACTTAGTCGCAAAGAACAGTTCAGTCACCGAGATGACATTCAGCACCGAAGTATCCTTGATGTTGATGACAAATTCATTTCCTGTTGCAGGAAGAATATTTCGGATAACCTGAGGCAGCACTACATTCATCATGGTCTGGAAATGGGTCATACCAATGGACTGGGCAGCTTCATACTGACCTTTGTCGATGGAGAGAATTCCTCCTCTTACGATTTCCGACATATAAGCACCGGTATTGATGGTTACAATCAGAATGGCGGCAAAGGTTCTGTTCATATCTATTCCGTAAGCCTGAGCTACGCCATAGTAGATGATCATGGCCTGCACAATCATAGGTGTTCCTCTGAACACCTCGATATATACCGACATCAGTCCGTTGATGACTTTCAGCACAATACGCTTAAGCCCTCTCTCCGGTTGGGGGATTGTTCTTATAATTCCTATGATCAGTCCAAGACCTGTACCTAAGATGGTACTGAGTATGGAAATCTGAAGGGTGGAAAGTGCTCCTCTAAGGAACATCTCCCAGTTGCTCACCATTATGTTCATAAGCGTTTCTACAAAGTTTATTATCGAATCCACTGTAAATATATCCTCCTCATGGAAAAACTGGCTCCAGCCAAGGAGCCAGGTCATTCTGATTAGTTCTGTGAAGGCTGATTGAGGATCGCCTGATCCATTATGCTCTGCTGCTCTTCTACAGGTAAGTCTCCAAGTATTTCATTGATACGTCCGATCAGTTCTTCGTTTCCTTTTCTGATTCCTACTGCGATGGCTGTATCATCTGGTGATGTTTCAAATCCGTCTGTAAGTTCCACAAATGTGAACTTGTCATTTGCTGCGGAGGCGCTGACCGCTTCCGGTCTTTCTGTCACATAGGCATCGATGACTCCAGATTCCAGAGCAACTCTTATGGCTGAAAAATTATCCATGGCAGTCTGTTTTTCAACACCTTCGATCTGGTCGATGACATCATAATGGAAGGTATTCAGCTGAGCTGTAACTTTAGCTCCAGAGAAGTCAGCAAGGCTTGTCGCATTTTCGTATTCGCCGCCTTTAGCCACTACCATGACAAGATCTGACATGTAGTAGTTGTCGGTGAAATCGATGGATTCTTTTCTTTTCTCGGTTGGTGACATGCCCGCGATGATGGCATCTATTGTTCCGGACTTAAGTGCCGGTACAAGGCCGTCCCATTCGACTTTGACGATGACAAGATCTTCGCCAAGGCCTTCAGCGATTTTTTTCGCCACTTCCACATCATATCCTGCCGCATATTCCTCAGTACCTTCTATTTTAACTGCTCCGTTTGAATCATCATTCTGTGTCCAGTTGAATGGTGCATAGCCGGCTTCCATACCTACTTTAAATACACCGTCTCCTTCAGCATCGATCTTTGTTCCGCATCCGGCCAGAATCAGTGATGTGCTCATGATAACCATTAATATAGCTAATATTCTTCTCATTTTATACTCTCCTTCTTTTGTAAGGATACTTGTATACCCATACCTATACTACTTATAAAAATACATTTCAACCATTTAATAGTGAATTTTTTTGTAATAAAAAATACCTGAGACGAACTCAGGTATTACAAATGCAACCCTAGATCCCCTTTCTTTCCCTTGATAAGATAGCTCAACCTTATGACCTGGGTTGGCCATAAGGACAGTCCGGCAGCTCTTAACTGCAAGCCCAGCATGTGACAGTGAGGCTGTCATACACTTCGGCGACATTTCCTCTTCCACGGGATCTTTGCTTCCTCAGCTACTCCATGGTTCTTAAATATCGCTCCTCTACCTCATCTGATAAAGATGAGGTCACTATTAAATTGTTGACTCTATACTAACGTACTTGTTTTTTTGTGTCAACCGTATTATGCAATAATAATGAATCTGTCATCAATCTATGCATTTTACTGGAGATGTAAATCATTTCATATGCTTTGAAATTCAAATATTCTTAATGCTTTCTTGCCGGAATTGAGAGTCTATTGTCATCAGGTCCGATTTCATTCAGAATGCGGTCCATATAATATGCTGATCTGTCTTCCGAATATTTACTCATGATTTTAAGTCCTTCATGGCTCAGCATCTCTTGGGTCACTTTATCTTCATCCCCTCCGAAATACAGAACATTAAGTTTTCCGATGGCCTCAGCCATCAGATCGGCATCTTCTTTCGTAGCATTGGACTCTTCCATGAAACGTGCATGCATTCTTGTCACAGAAGCTTTCTCAAAATAGTCTCTTGACCAGTCTTCAAGCGATCTGAATTCCTTCAGACTGCTTCCAGCCATGACATCTCTAAGATCAGTTCTGGCACTCTCGTATTCCATGCTGAGATCCGGCAGGACGCGTAACATCCCATATTTATGTGGATACACTGAAAGTGCATTTGTTGAGATTTCATAAAAAGGTTCTTTTTCATCTGTACTCTTAATATCCTGAATATGAATATGACCGGTGAGGTTCAGGCGGACACCATGACGTCTTACGATGTTGAGATATTCCTCATTATTGTCGATGATATAATCTTCGACAGCGATGGGGCTGTGAATAAGCGCATTATGATGACTCACTGTGATGACTTCGGCACCCTTTACTTCAGCAGATGAAAGAACCTCCTTCATCCAGGTGAAAGTCCCGAGACTGATGATTCCTCCGGTCTCCGGATAATTGAGCTCGATGTTCCGCTTGTATTTGCTGGTATCCACAAGCAGGATCCATACATCATCCGACGCCTCAGCGACATAACTGAGAGAATGTTCGTCACGCATGAATGCTTCACTGAATCCGTATTCCCCGTAGATTTCACTGAACTCCATAGGTGTGACAGATTCCACTTTGGTCTGTTTTGATCCGATGAAGCTTCGTGCATGAGGATTATTGATGTCATGATTTCCAGGTGTCACAAAGACCTTTGTCCCAGCATCTTCTATCTCTTCTAAAGCATCTGCTAATGCAAGATGACTTTCCTTATCTCCGTTATTGGTGAGATCTCCGCTGAGAACGAGGACATCGGGCGTTTTTTCCACCACATCATTTTTGAAGGCATTGAGGATTTTGTCTATGTGGTCGAGGTTCTTCCCGTCACTAACCGCAGTATACCTCTTATAAGCTTCACCCTTGTCGTTCATAACAGGTGCAAGATAATGGAGATCGGATGCCACATAAATATCTGTACCTTCATCCGGCAGAGCCTGCACTTCATCAGGTGTATCAACGGTTTTAACTGCATTTCCGCATCCGGATAGAATGAAAGACAGCATCAGAATAGAAGCAGTGATCATCAGTTTATTATTCTTCAAAATTTAAGCCTCCTGGCGTTTATGCGATTTTACCCGAATCTCTTCTTGTTCAGCCCTTATAGAAAACGATGGCATCAAAGGCGATGAAATAAACAATCAGCGTAGTCATTATACTAAAAAGTGTTCCAATAAGATAGTATTCTGCAAAAACCGGATCTTTTGATATTTTATCATATCGGGCAATGGACTTAGCCGTCATAATGAGTCCGATGGATGCATATTGTCCGAGAGCAAGAAAGATCAGCATGAGTATCCGCTCAAGGGATCCGATTACTGCGCCAGCTCCATGAATGGAAACAGGTTTCTCCTCTTTCGGCGAAAATCGGCTGAACAGCATTTTGAATGTGATGTTGGCGGGCTTGAAGATGAGCAGGATTGCGAGCATCCATCTCAGATAGAGTAGGAATGAAAGCTCTTCACTGAATCTGAACATTTTATCATCATAGAAGAGCTCTGAAATGACGACAAGGGTAATGATATGTAAGAGCTGATCGATGATATAACTGTTTCTTTCCGTCACGTATTTCATGAATCTTCTGCCTCTGTATACTTCCACCTGACTTTTAAGAAGATCAATCAAACCATGAATAAGTACGGAGAGTATAAACACAGATGCAATATTTCTATGCAGAATGAAGAGGGAGAAAAAAGGTATGGCATAAATCAGGCTGTGCCTCAGTGTATACCTGATATTTCCTCTCTTTCTGATGGACATGCCATTGCTCTGAAGATAGAAGTCTCCGATGACATGGAGGATAAGAAGCGGGAGAAAAAGTGCCATGCTATTCAACTGCCTCACCCCATTCCGCTTCCATGAGCTGAGAGATTTCTCTCCGTGCTCTGATGTAGTTGTAATAACCGCTGCTCTGGATACGCTGATTCAGTGCCTGACTGGTGAGTTCAAGCAGCTCCGCCAGCTCGATCTGTTTGACCTTCAGACTGTGTCCGTAAGTCAGAATGGATTTCTCGACTACTTCAGCCTGTGTTTCTCTCCATCTGCTTTCAATATAGTCGCAGAGCCTGAGCGTTTCATTCATGACCTTTACGAGGTTTATGTTCTCGTCTGCCCGAATCATGATCTTTGCATTACCGTAGTCGTTATCCTTATGGATTTCGGAAATAGCCTCCCTTGCATTCCAGTAGGCAGGACCATCTGCACCGATACTGAGCTTATTGATTCTTGTTTTGATTTCCCCAATTCCTATGCCGAAACGGATATCCACCTTCTGCATGTAAATTTTGATCTTATCCACGATCTCTATGACACGGCCGCCTTTTTTAAGAAGCCCCTGAAATTCATCCCCGATGGTGATTGTAAAATTCGATGCAATGTCTGATTCATATTCTTTATTGATGATCTCGAGAATCTCTTTCAGATTCTCCTGAACAGCAAAACGGTTTTCTAATTTCTTTGAGGCGATGATGTCGCCTATCACTGCAAAATACATAGATCTCCTCCTTACCTTTTATTCATTATACCATTGATAAGTTAATTTTCAATATTATAACATTGAAAATATACAAATCACGGTTCTAATGAATATGTCAATGTTATAATAGAACGTTTGTTCTATTATAACATAACTCGTACAAAAAACGAACAGTAATCTTTAAGGGAAGATTCTGTGCAGACGAAAATTTGAAGGCAGCAGAAAATCCCGCAGAATGTTCTGCGGGACTGCAATGATCATTATTAGCCGGTTCTATTTCATCAGCTGTATTTTCTCTCGTCGATTTCTTTCTTTTCCAGCTCCTGAGCGACATTACGCTTGATGAGGACATACATCACCGAGCAGATGGGCACTGCAAGCAGAATACCGAGCACCCCGAACAGGCCTCCGCCTACCATGACGGCAGCAAGAACCCAGATGGCCGGAAGTCCGATGGAATTGCCCACAACCTTAGGATAGATGAGGTCACCTTCGATCTGTTGGAGAACCAGAAAGAGAACAATGAACCAGAGTGCCTGTGTAGGGCTGCTGACAAAGATCAGGAACGCTCCGATGAACATGGCGATGAATGCACCGACTATGGGAATCAGAGCTGTAATGCTTACAAGGATTCCGACCACAACCGCGTAAGGGAATCCGAAAATAAACATGGAAACCACAAACATCATACCAAGTATTATGGCTTCGGTGAGCTGACCTGTAACAAACTTCTGGAAGATATCGCTGATCAGTGCAGTGACACCCATGAACTGGTCTACCCTCTTCTGTGGAAGATAGGCATAAAGAATTCTTCTGATCTGTCTACCCAGATTCTCCTTATCCACCAGAATGTATATGGCAAAGATCAGTCCCAGAAGGACATTCAGTGCACCACCAAGGAACTTGGACACAAAATTGACGGTAAAGTCTGCCAGACTGTTGCCGCCGACCATGACGGCATCAAGTACAGTTTCCCCGATGTTTTCAAGCGATAGATCAATGTTCACCATATAGTCTTCAACCATAGGGAACCTGACCAGCATATCATTAAGCCATGCCGTTGCATCCTTGATGAATCCAGGCAGCATGCTGGCAAGATTCTCGAAGGTCATTGCGATTTCAGGGATGACAATGAGCAGCACAAGCGCTATGACTGTAAACAGGCTTAGAAACGTCAGAATCAGACTGACTGCTCTTCTCATCTTTCTTTTTTTCATCTTGTGAAACAGTTTTTCCAGCACATTCATGTAGATGTTCAGAACAAATGCAAGTGCAGCTCCGATAAAGAGAGGCACCATGGGTTTTAATACCGTTGCAGTCAGGGTCATGATGAACGGAATATGTTTAAGTGCCCAGTAAAAGAGTATTGCCGAGAATATGATATAAATAATGCTTTTTGAAGTCTTTTTATCCAGTATCGAACCCACCTCTTTCATGCCGCTACCCTTATAATACTTATGATAGCGAAAATATACGTTATTTTTAATTATACTGTAGATTGGATGAGATTGACATAGAGATTCTTGAGGAATAATCTGTACGTTCATGAAAAAGAAGGCAGCCTCTGCTGCCTTCTCAGACTGTAGACAAAGCGACCATTTCCATACGGAAATCGGTCGCTTTTTGCATT